>JABMOQ010000090.1 GCA_013204045.1 Rhodospirillaceae bacterium
ACCGTCGAAAAAGTCAAAGAGGCTTTGGAAAGACTGGCGGCGCTTTAAGGGTTCGCCATTTTCGGAATCAGTTGTTCCAGCAGCTTGTAGGAATTCTGGCAGACCACGTGCAGGTTGGCCGCAAAATCGCCCGATGCAGATTCGCCAGCCGTGTCCGACAAGCCGCGCACCACCACGAACGGCAATTTGTTCAGGTTGCAGGTATAGCCGACGTCGGCGCCTTCCATTTCCGTGGCCAGAGCCGAAAATTCCCGCTGTAGCCAGCGCAGGGTCTTGGCGTCGGAAATGAATTTGTCCCCGGAAACCACGGTGCCGATCATCAGGTTGGGGCCACCCGCTTCGGGGAAGGCTTTATCGAAAGCCTCGGCGGCTTTTTCGACGAATGACGGATCGGATTCGATCATCAGGCTGCCCCGGTAAACCGAAATTCCCGCGTGAACGTCCTCGCTTTCCACATTCATGTCTTCGCGCAGAAGGCTGACCTCTTCCTCCATCGCGCCCATCAATGCCAGCATCAGGCCAACCCCTTGTCCCAGGCGTAATACATAATGTCGATATCGGTCGGGGTGATTCCGCATTGGGTCAGCATGCAGTGGACCTGCCCCCGGTGGTGGGTCTGGTGGTTGAACAGGGTTGATAGAATCAACCACGGTTCCGTTGTTTTTGGATCACCGGCGGTGGTGGTGTATGTAATCGGCGTCGTCATGGCCTCATCGGAAAGCCCCGCGATCAACTCGATCAGCGCCACATCCTCGGCCTCGCGGGCGGCGCGAAGGGCGGCGAAATCGTCATAGAGAATATCCGTCAGCTTTGCCCCTTTCAGGGGGGTGCCCCGGATGCGCCCACACCACAGCCGGTCGACCAGCAACAGGTGGTTGAGGGTGGCATGCACCGAGCCGAAAAAGGCCCCCTTGTCGGCGCGGTAATCGGCACCCGACAGTTCGGCAACGCTGTCATAAATATGCACGTTGACCCACTGGTTGAAATCGGCAAGCGTCGGGTAGGGGAGCATCTAGTTGATGTGTTCGCCGGGGGTGATATAGCGCCCGTCGCGATAGCCGTCGAACCATTCCAGGGTGTCCGGATGGGACACCGGCCCGCCTTCGTCGTCGGGCAGCAGGTTCTGCTCCGAAACATAGGCTTCGTAGGTGGTCTGCTCGTTTTCGGCAAGCAGGTGATAAAACGGCTGGTCCTTGCTGGGGCGCACCTCTTCGGGGATCGATTGCCACCATTCCTCGGAATTGTCGAACTCCGGATCGACGTCAAAAATGACGCCGCGAAACGGATAAACCCGGTGACGGACGATGTCGCCGATGTCGAATTTGGCGGTACGCACGCCTTTGCCTGAGTTCTTATCGTTGTGGTTCATGCCGTTTAACTCCTTAATTATTCCCTAATGTGCGCCTGTCCCTTCCATTTCGCAAGACCCACGCCTATATATGGCTCTGTTCCGCCATTTTGGAGGCCTCCGGCCATGAGTTACCATTTTTCGACCACCGTTTCCGAATCTTTCGATAAGGCCATCGAAACCGTCACCGCACGCCTCAAGGAAAAGGGGTTCGGGGTCCTCACCACCATCGACGTGCAGAAGGCCATGAAGGAAAAAATCGATAAGGACATCAACCCTTACACCATCCTGGGTTCGTGCAATCCTGGCTACGCCTACAAGGCGCT
Organism: Rhodospirillaceae bacterium; assembly: GCA_013204045.1. Lineage (GTDB taxonomy): Bacteria > Pseudomonadota > Alphaproteobacteria > Rhodospirillales > JABHCV01 > JABMOQ01. The sequence continues at coordinate 1,675 of JABMOQ010000090.1, forward strand.
GCAGGCGGAAAACAAGATCGGCACCATGCTGCCGTGCAATGTGGTCGTCCAGCAGCATGACGACGGCTCGGTCGAGGTTTCCGCCGTCGATCCCATGGCCTCCATGCAGGCCATCGAGAACCCGGCTCTGGGCGCCGTGGCGACGGAAGTCCGCGCCATGTTGCAAGAGGTCATTAAAGGCCTCTAACATTCAACCATGGACCCCATGAAGCCACCGAAACCGGAAGATTTCGGCCTTCGCCCCGGCGAGGCCCCGGACGAAGGTTTCGAGGCGTCGGTGTTCGGGATACCGCGCAGGTTATCGGTCGATGCCAACTGGAATCTGGGGCTGGCGACCGGCGTCCCCCTGGGGGTGTGGACTCTGTGGGGCATCATCCAGCGCATCGATACGCTGGCCCTCGGCCTGACCGTCGGGCTGCTGGTCGGGGTCGTGGTATTCCAGATGGCCATTTTCTCGGTGCCGCTGATGGTCGATGTGACGTTGTTCCTGACGGCGTTGTTATCCGATGAATTCGGCGCCCTGTTCAGCGAACGGGCCAGGCGCAGGCAACGCTACCGTCAGGCCTGGCGCCAATACCGGCGCGGGCTGGCCCGTGGCGAAGATCGTCTGTGATACGGATTTGTTAATGTTTTAGGGTAATCTTACAGACCATGAACCTTGCCAGAAACAAATCACGGGTGGAAATGCCCGCCGAGCACGCGCCTCCGGCGGGGCCCCAGCGCCCCCAGCTGCCGGACTACGAGGAATCCAACCCGCCGCCCATCGAGACCGGCCATCCGAAACCGGAACAGCGGGCCGATTTCGTCGTCAAGCGGCTCGAGCAGTTTATCCGCGAGGGCCGCACCATCGCCGAGGGCATGTCCCTGAAACAATGGCAGGACATGGCCCGTTACGAAATCGCCAGCGCCATCATGGCCGCCGAAAATGCCCAGAACGAAGGCGAGGAAGTGTCCAAGAGATTATTGTTCACGGTCGCCGCCTCGCTGACCACCGTCGGCTTCTGGGGGGTGCTGTTCGCCTATGACAAGGTTCACTACCTGATCGTCGCGACAATTTTCGGGATAACCGGCATCGTGCTGCTGGCCATCGTCGGCGAATGGCGGCTGATGAAATACTTCCGCCGCCACAAGGCGCGGCAGCGCGAAATCACCATCCACCGGGTCGAAGACCTGACCCGCCGCATCAAGCGCATGGAAAAAGAGCTGAAGGAAGAACACCGCTCCTTGCAAAGCAAACTGAAACGACAGTTTGATGCCAAGCGCGAAGAAATCCTCGACAACATGGACGACTAGGGTCTTAGGCCGCAGCCGCGACCTTCAACGCCTGCTCCAGGTCGGCAATAATATCATCGATATGCTCGATGCCGACGGAAAGCCGCACATAGCCCTCTGTCACGCCGCTGGCCAGTTGTTCTTCCGCCGATAATTGCGAATGGGTTGTGCTTGCCGGGTGGATCGCCAGTGTCCGGGAATCACCAATGTTGGCCACGTGGTAGACCAATTTCAACGCATCGATGAAGGCGCGCCCGGCATCCTTGCCGCCCTCAAGCTCGAAGCCGACCAGGCCCCCATAGCCGCCCTTCAGGTAGGTGTCGGCGCGATCCTTATCAACACCCGATTGCAGGCTCGGGTGGATAACCGTGGTGACTTCCGATTGCTTGGACAGGTATTTCGCCACCTGGTTGGCGTTGTCGCAATGGGCGCGCATGCGAAGCGGCAGGGTCTCCATGCCCTGGATGATCTGGAATGCATTGAACGGGCTCATGGCGCTGCCAATATCGCGCAACAGGGTGGTGCGGGCCTTGATGATATAGGCCACCGGCCCGATCGATTTCACTGCCTCGGTCCACACCACGCCATGGTAACTGGGGTCGGGGGTGTTTAGGGCCGGCTGCCGGTCAGCCGCCGCTTCCCAGTCAAAATTACCACCGTCGACCAAAACCCCGCCGATGGATGTTCCGTGACCGCCCATGTACTTGGTGGCGGAATAAACCACAATCGCGGCGCCGTGTTCCAATGGACGGCACAACACGGGGGCGGCGGTGTTGTCCATAATCAGCGGAATGCCAAATTCACGGCCGATGTCTGCGACCTCCTGGATGGGGAATACCTTCAGCTTGGGATTGGGTAATGTTTCGGCGTAATAGGCGCGGGTGCGATCATCGGTGGCGGCGCGGAAATCTTCAGGCTTGGCCGGGTCAACAAAACGCACTTCGATGCCCTGGTCCTTCAGGGTGTTGGCGAACAGGTTCCAGGTGCCCCCATACAAATCCGTTGAACTGACGATGTTGTCGCCAACCTTGGCCAGGTTCTGCACGGAAAACGCCGAGGCCGATTGTCCAGACGCCACGGCCAATGCCGCCGCGCCGCCTTCCAGTGCGGCGACGCGTTTTTCCAGAACGTCGTTGGTGGGATTCATGATGCGCGAGTAGATATTACCAAATTCGGCAAGGGCAAACAGGTTGGCCGCGTGTTCGGTGCTGTTGAACTGAAACGACGTGGTCTGGTGAATGGGGACGGCGACCGAACCCGTTGTCGGATCTGCGCGCCAGCCCGCATGCAAAACCTGGGTTTCCGGATGTTTGCTGTCGGTCATGGAAATCTCCTCTGTGTGCCCTGTATTATATTGTGGGAAAGCACTTTGCTGGGTTCAAAGGCCGAG
>JABMOQ010000091.1 GCA_013204045.1 Rhodospirillaceae bacterium
ACCGTTCCGGGTCGCTTCACCAAGGGCCGATGAATTGATGGCCGTGTTGTTGCCGTACATAATTTCATAGGCACCGGCGATCACGGCGGCATCGACGATACCTTGCATCTCGCGCTTGACCTTGTACCAGAGCGACACTTCGACGCCGAGGCCGAGGAAGCCGATAATTAGCGGCAGCACCAAGGCAAACATGATGGCGGTGACGCCCTTTTTGTCACGGTGAAAATGCTTGATGTATTTATTAAAGGAAATTCTGGCGTTTTGTTTCATGGGCGGCCACCTGTGGCTGCGGGATTCCCGGCAACCAGCCGGGAATCCCTAAAACACACCTAGAGGCTGGCGGAGACCGTGCCGAACATCGCGGCGAGATCGGTACCAACCAAAGTAACGGCGGCGATAATCGCTACGGAAATCAAGGCGGCGATCAGGCCGTATTCGATGGCCGTGGCTCCGGATTCGTCGTTATGGAAGGCACGGACAGTATTGGTCATTTTGTCAAACATGACAGTTCTCCTAGTTGTTAGGCCCATATGACAGTTAGTTTAGCTGATGTATTGATCCAGCGTTTCAAGTAACGTTCATATGAACAAGTTCGGAGACTGTAGGATAAAAAAATGAATATTAGAAAATATTTATTTAATATCAAAGTAATAAAGTTTTTGTAGCATTATCATTTGTATTAAGTACAAAAGTGTACTTAAAAAAATACAAATATAGTCATTAATGCATTGTATATTATATATAATTTATAGGAAAATTGCCCGAGCGCCCTATGGGGTGCTGATGCTAACGCCGAACTCAGCGCCAGCGTCTTCCAGCCACGCCCACAGGTATTCGGCGAAGCTGCGATGGATATAAAGCCGGTATGCGGTATCCGTCTGGTGAATCAGGATATGGGCGAGGGCCAGTGTCGATTGCGCGCAACTCCCGGGGCCGAAGGTGCGCGGGTGCAGGTCGAGCCCGCAGCCCTTGGCCAGCACATGGCGGGCGTTTGCGCCGCTCAGGGAGATCACGGTGCGGCTGTCCGATACATCGAACACCGCCGAATGAACATCGGTCAGGGCTTTTCCCAGTGCCGCGATCAGTTTGTCGGCCGCCCCGAACGGGACCACGATCAGCCATTCATCGGGGCCGAGCCACAGGGCCGTCTTTTTAGCCTTGCCGGTTACCGTATTGGGGCTGATCGGCAAGGCGAAGCCGAGGACCTTTTCCACGGCGCCCGCGAATGCCGTGTCGGCGCCATCGCCGCGCAGGCCGATGTGATCGGTGAACGGGGCCTCGGTCAAAATGATGCCGGCATCATCGGCGCCCTGACCGGCGCGGGCGATTAGCCCTAAGTGGGCCAGCGGGCTTTGCCTGAGCGGGTTATGCGCCATCGATGCGGCTCCCATCCGGATCGTAAAACACCGGCCCGGTGATTTTGCAGTTGACGGTCTTGCCGATCAGCGGCGCGTGAATGGTCTCGCCCATGCGATCGGCGCCGCCCTTGACCACGGCAAGGGCGATGGACCGACCCAGTGCGGCGCTGTAATAGCTCGACGTCACATGGCCGACCATATCCATGGGCGGTTGTGGTTTGACATCGAACACCAGTTGCGCGCCTTCCGGCAGGACCTCGCTGGGGTTATCGGTCAATAGCCCGACCAGTTGCTTGCGTCCCGGCCTTGTGCAATCGGTGCGCGACAGGGAACGCCGGCCGATAAAGTCTTTCTTCGTGGACACAATCCAGTCCATGCCCAGATCATTTGGCGTCATGGTGCCGTCGGTTTCCTGGCCGACGATGATGTAACCCTTTTCGGCGCGCAGGATATGCATGGTCTCGGTGCCGTAGGGTGTGATGCCGTATTTTTCGCCGGCGGTCATCAGCGCCGTCCACAGGCCGAGGCCATGACTGGCCGGCACGTTGATCTCGTAAGACAGCTCGCCGGTGAAGCTGATGCGGAAAATACGCGCCGCCACACCGCCCACATCAGCTTGCTTAAAGCTCATGAACGGGAAGGCTTCGGCGGATAAATCAATATCGGTGAATTCCGCCAACAGATCGCGGGAGCGCGGCCCGCAGACGGTCATGGTGGCCCAGTATTCGGTGACCGAATTGCAATATACCTTCAACTCCGGCCACTCCGTCTGTAGCCATTCTTCGAGCCAGCCGAGCACCCGCGCCGCATTGCCGGTGGTAGTGGTCATGTGGAAATGGTTTTCGGCAAGGCGCGCCGTCACCCCGTCGTCCATGACCATGCCGTCCTCGCCCAGCATCAGGCCGTAGCGGCACCTGCCGACGGCCAGCTTGCTCCAGGCATTGGTATAGATGCGGTTCAGGAACTCAGCCGCGTCAGGCCCCTGAATGTCGATTTTGCCGAGGGTCGTCGCATCCAGGATGCCGACGCCATGGCGCACCGCCAGGCATTCCCGGTTGAGGGAATCTTGCATGGTTTCGCCAGCCTTCGGGTAATACCACGGGCGCTTCCACTGGCCGACGTCCTCGAACAGGGCGCTCGCCTGTTCGTGCCAGTGGTGTAGGGCGGTTTTGCGTGCCGGGTCGGAAAATTCACCAATGTCGCGGCCAGCCAGGGCCCCATAGGTGACCGGCGTGAACGGCGGTCGGAAGGTGGTGGTGCCGACGCTGGCAATCTCCGTATCAAGCGCCCCGGCCAGCACCGCCATGCCGGGGATGTTGCCGGTTTTGCCCTGGTCCGGCCCCATGCCCAAGGTGGTGTAGCGTTTGACATGCTCGACCGAATGAAAGCCTTCGCGGGCGGCAAGCTCAATATCGGCGACAGTGACATCGTTGTGCAGGTCGATGAAATGCTTCGAGCCGTGCCCCGGTTTGGCTTCCCCCGGCACGATCCACATGGCCTTGAGGGGGGCCTCGTCGATGCTTTCCGCGGTTGGCCTTTTGGTTTTGGATTTGGATTTAAATCCGGCCAGCTTGGCGGCTTCCAGCCCGGCGGCATGGCCTTGCCCGAGGCAGTCATCAAGTGCGAAGGCACCATTGGCGGCCCCGGCCGAGCGTTCGGCCTGCCGTGCCGGGCCCGGCACGAACGATTGAAGGGCGTCATCAAAGCGCGCCTTGGCCCCGGATTGGGAATGCAGATGGACAACCGGGTTCCAGCCGCCGCTGGAGCCCAGCACGTCGCAGTCGATGCGCCGGGCTTCCCCGGTGATGGCGCCGCCGTCGGCGGTCAGCCGCTGAATTTCAATGGCGCGCAAACGCCGGTTGCCGAGAACCCGCGTTATCACCCAACCGTCCATGACCTGGATGTTGCGAGCTCTCGCCGCATCGGGCAGGGGGCCGTCCGGGTCCACACGCAGGTCGATGAGGGCGGTGACCTCGACACCTGAATCATGGAGGTCAATGGCCGAACGATAGGCATCATCGTTGTTGGTGAAAATTACCGCCTTGCGTCCGGGCCTGACCGCATAACGGTTCAGATAGGCGCGCAATGCGCCGGCCAGCATGACGCCGGGGCGGTCGTTATCGGCGAACACCAGGGGCCGTTCGATGGCCCCGGTGGCCAGCACCACCTGATGGCTACGCACCCGCCACAGGCGTTCGCTGGGGCCGTCCTTGGGTTCGAGCATGGATTTGGCGGCGTTTATGTGGCAACGCTCGACCATGCCAAGATAATTATGATCGTAGTAGCCGAAACAGGTGGTGCGGCCCAAAACCGTGACCTCTTCCATGGCATTGAGTTCGGCCAGCGCCAACCCTACCCAGTCCCCGGCGGGGATGCCGTCGATGTCGCCGCGTTCCGACAGCAAACGGCCGCCGAAGTCGTGTTCCTGTTCGGCGAGGATGACCCGCGCCCCGGTCCGTCCTGCCGCCAACGCCGCCGCCAGCCCGGCCGGGCCGCCGCCGACGACCAGCACATCCGTATGGGCGTGGCACTTGTGGTAGGTGTCGGGATCGGGCGCCGTCGGGGCCTTGCCGAGACCGGCGGCGTTGCGGATGACCCGCTCGTAGGTCATCCAGAAACTTTTCGGCCACATGAAGGTCTTGTAATAGAAGCCGGCGGGCAGCAGCCGTGCGGCCAGGCTGTTGATGGCACCGATGTCGAATTCAACGGTCGGCCAGCAGTTGACGCTGGTCGCCGACAATCCATCGTAAAGCTCGATTTCCGTGGCCTGCAAATTCGGCCGGGTGCGGGCCCCGGTCTCAAGCTGGACGACGGCGTTGGGCTCCTCGACCCCGGCGGAATAGATGCCGCGCGGACGGTGATACTTGAAACTGCGGGCGACCGCGCCAGAGTTGTTGGCAAGCAGGGCCGAGGCCAGGGTATCGCCTTCGTAACCCTGGTAGTCGCGGCCGTTGAAGGTGAAGCGCAAGGGCTTGCCACGATTGATGCGGCCGCCGTTGCCGAGGCGGTTCTTTTGGGCGCTCATGGTTTTTCCTCACCCATTTTATAGACCGCCTCGATGACATGGGTGACGGTATCGCGCTTGGCATTGAACCAGCGGCGGCAGCCGTGGGCGTGGTTCCAGCGCTCAAAGTGTGTGCCCTTGGGGTTCTTTCGCATGAACAGGTAATCGGCCCATTCGGCGTCGGAAAGTGCGTCCGGGTCTTTGGGCCGTTCGATATGGGCCTCGCCGCCGTAGGAAAATTCCTCTTCGTCGCGTTCGCCGCACCAGGGGCAGGGGATGAGAAACATGGTCTGCGCCTTTCCTAGTGGGCCACGGCGGCGGCGCCGTGCTCGTCAATGAGCGCGCCGGTGGTGAAGCGGTCCAGGGTGAAGGGCGCGTTCAGTTCGTGCGGCTCGTCGCGGGCCATGGTGTGGGCGAACACCCAGCCCGAACCGGGAGTCCCCTTAAAGCCGCCGGTTCCCCAGCCGCCGTTGACGTAGAGCCCGTCGACCGGGGTCTTTGATACAATCGGGCTGGCGTCGGGGCAGGTATCGACAATACCGGCCCACTGGCGCATCAGGCGTAACCTGGACAAAATCGGGATCAGTTTGATGACCGCGGCCATCTGTTGTTCAACCACGGCAAGGGTCGAGCGCTGGGCGTAAGATGTGAAATGATCGATGCCGGCGCCCATGACCATTTCGCCGCGATCAGACTGGCTGATATAGGCGTGCACGGCCCCCGACATGACGACGCAGTCGAGGACCGGCTTGATTGGCTCAGACACCATGGCCTGCAGGGGGTAGCTCTCGATGGGCAACCTTAGGCCGGCCATGGCGGCGACGTGGCTGGTGTGGCCGGCGGTGACGATGCCGACCTTGGGCGCATTAATAAGCCCCCGTGTGGTTTCGACGCCGGTCACCTTGCCGCCCTCACGGACGATTCCGGTGACTTCACAATTCTGGATGATATCGACGCCGTAGCCGTCGGCGGCACGGGCATAGCCCCAGGCGACGCCATCGTGGCGCGCCACCCCGCCGCGTTTTTGCAGGGATGCGCCCAGCACCGGATAGCGGGCATCTTTCGAGCAATCCAGGATCGGCACCATGGCTTGCACTTGTTCCGTGGTCAGCATTTCCGAATCGAAACCGTTGAGGCGGATCGCATTAACCCGGCGGCTGATCTCGCGCAGGTCGTGCAGGTTGTGGGCCAGGTTAAGGACGCCGCGCTGGCTCAGCATGACGTTGAAGTTGATTTCCTGGGACAGGCCTTCGTATAGCCGCAAGGATTTATCATAGAGCCGGGCGCTTTCGTCCCACAGGTAGTTGGAGCGGATGATGGTGGTGTTGCGGCCCGTATTGCCGCCACCAATCCAGCCTTTTTCAATGACCGCGACATTGGTAATGCCGTGTTCCTTGGCCAGATAATAGGCGGTCGCCAGCCCGTGGCCGCCGCCGCCGATGATGATGGCATCATAAGACGGTTTCGGCTCCGGGCTGCGCCACGCGCGCTGCCATCCCTGATGATAACCAATGGCGTTACGCATCAGGCTGAATATGGAATATCTGGACGTCACCCCTGCCTCCCTAAGCTTTAAAGGCTATCACTCGCACTGCCGGAAAGGCCAGTCTATCCGTTCTACGACAGGGGGTAGCTAAAATACGCCCCAACACGGAACAGCCCTAGCCGTCATGTCCCCGGGGCAGTTGTTCGAGGCCATCGGTGATCTCGTAATAGTCACCCTTGTCTTCGCAAAAAATGTGGCGAATGGTCTTTAATCCCGTCGGCTCATCCAGGGTTCCGGCGGCGATTCCGATCTGCCCGCTGGCGTCGCCCTCCCAAAACAGGCTCGCCCCGCATTCGGAACAAAATCCCCGGCGGGCTAAATCCGACGCCCGGTACCATTTCAGGCTGCGTTCCTCGACAAGTTCAAACCCGTCCTTGGACACTTTGCAATAAGCCACGAAATGCCCGTGGGTGCGCCGGCACTGCCCACAGTGACAGTTGACCACGTCGCGGATCGGCCCACTTGCCCGGTAGCTGACGCCGCCACACAGGCAGTGGCCGGTGATCTGATCAACGCTCATGTCTGGGTATCTCCTTTAACAATCAAAGCCGGATGGAAACTCTATCGTGTCCGGTCACTTCCCTGAATATATATTGACATGATATATATCGAATTGATATATCTGCGTTCTTCGGTGTTAAATTCTGCAAAATGGAAAATATCATGGACGTCAAAACCCTGTGTCTGGGCGCATTGACCCTTGGCAACGCCAGCGGCTACGAAATCAAGAAAATGTTTGAAGAAGGCCCGTTTGCTTACTTCCATCAAGCCGGGTATGGCTCAATTTACCCTGCCCTTGGAAAGCTGTGTGAAGAAGGCTTGGTCAGCATGCAGGAACATGAGCAGGACGGTCGCCCTGATAAAAAAGTCTATGGGTTGACGGCAAAGGGAAAGACCGCCCTTGAGGGCAAGCTGACCATGCAACCGGCTAAGGACAAGGTGCGTTCCGAGGCGCTGGTGATGTTTTTTCTGGCCGAACATATGGATGCAGAACATTTACGGAAAGTCTTCGACGGCTATCTGGCGTGCTATCGGGATAATCTTGAATGCGTGAATTCCCTTGATGATAAGGGCGTTTCCCCGCACCGGCTTTTCGTTCGCGGTTTCGGCAAGGCCTTTTATCAGGCTGCTGTCAGCTATATGGAAGAAAACAGTCATCTGCTGTTTGCCGAGACAGACCTCCGGAAGACAGGAGCCAGCAAATGAAAACTTCCCACAAAATGGCCGCGGCGGTTGCCGCTGCTGCCGTGTTATGGATTCTATCGGGTTTGTTTGGGGGGGG
>JABMOQ010000013.1 GCA_013204045.1 Rhodospirillaceae bacterium
GTCATCGTCGTCTTGTCAAAGGTGACACAGGGCGACAACACATGCAGGTAGGAAAATCCCCTGTGCGCCAAGGCCTGTTCAATCAGTTCCGCCATGTGATGGGGGTGTCCGGCGTAGGCCTGTCCGATCCAGGAAGCACTATAGGACAGCAGCATCATCAGCGGATTTAAGGGCACGTCATGGTTTCCGAAAGGTGAGGTCGGGGTCTGGAAGTCGAGCACCGAGGTCGGCGATGTTTGGCCCTTGGTCAGGCCATAAATGCCGTTATCGAAAAGGATATAGGTCATATCCACGTTGCGCCGGGCGGCGTGGGGAATATGGGCGCCACCAATGGCGAAGGCATCGCCATCGCCGCCGATGGCGATCACCGTCAGGTCCTCATTGGCGACCTTGATTCCCGTCGCCACCGGCAGGGCGCGTCCATGCAGGGTATGAAAACCGTAAGTATTGACGAAGAACGGGAATCGCGACGCGCAACCGATGCCCGACACCACGACCGTTTCATCCGGGTCGATGGATAAATTGTTCATGGCCGTTGTCATGCCTTCGACGATCGCGAAGTAGCCACACCCCGGACACCAGGTCGGCAAAGATTTCGAGCGGTACTCCAGGCGCCCGCTATCCTGAATCTCCTCCAGCTTTTCTTCCAGATAAACCGGTTTCTCGATATTCGACATCTCTATCCTCACTCGGCCGCCAACTGGCGGCCTTTCTTTTTACCGGCAAGACGGCGGATTTCATCGAGAATATCCTGAACGTGCATCGGTGTGCCGGTAACACGGTTGAGTTTGGTCACCAAACGGCCCGTCGCCCCGGTCAGCAAATTGGCGAATTGCCCTTCGTAATTGAGTTCCGGAACCAGCACCTTTCGGGCGTCGCCCAGAAGCGCATTGATCGGGCCCAGGGGCAGCGGCGACAGCAGCACGACCTTCATGGCGGCGCAGCGGATGCCTTCTTCCCGGGCCGCGATCATGGCTTCCAGTATCTCGCCGAATGTCGATCCCCAGCCGATGATGGCGACATCGACCTTGCCCTTGTCGCCGAAACGTTTCGACATGGTGATGCCGGGATGACGCGCCACCGGCAGCAGTTTTTCGTGGCGCTTGTGACTCATTTCTTGGTGAACGTGGTCGTTGGGCCGTCCGTTTTCGTCATGTTCCAGGCCGGTGACGGTATGACGAAAGCCCTTGTCGCCGGGAATAGCGCGCGGGCTGATGAAATCTCTGGTGATCTCGAAGCGGTGATAGGGCTGGTTTTTCTTGAGCTTGCCCGTCGGCTTGGAACAGTTGGCCTTGAACGGGTTATTGGCTGGCAGTTCGACCGCCTCGTAGCGGTTGGAAAGATAAAGATCGAGCAACACGACAACCGGCGTCTGGTAGCGCTCGGCGATTTCGAAGGCCTTGCCGGCGCATTTGTAACAACCCTCCACATTGGTCGGTGCCAGCACGATCCGTTGGCCGTCCCCGGCGGAACCGAAAACGGCGATATTCAGGTCCGATTGCTCTGTCTTGGTCGGCATGCCGGTGCTCGGGCCACCGCGCTGGGAAACGAAAATAACCACTGGCACCTCGGCCATGACGCCCAGCCCCATCATTTCCGACATCAGTGCAAAACCTGGGCCCGACGTCGCCGTGGCCGCCCTAGCCCCCGCATATGCGGCCCCGATAGCCGCCGAAATCGCCGAAATTTCGTCTTCCGTCTGCAGCATCCGTTTGCCCTTTGCCGGCAGCTCGGTAGCCAGCCGTTCCATGATCGTTGTTGCCGGTGTGATCGGGTAGCCGAAGAATGTATCCAGGCCAGCATCCATGCAGCCCCGGGCAATGGCGCCATTGCCGCTCATCATCATCAAGTCACCGTTACGCGCCTTGTTGGGTGGTGGATTGAGGAATCCCTCATCGAGGCGGAAGGTGTCTTGGCCGACCACGTAGGCGGCGTCGAACGCCTCAATGCTAATCCGGGTCAGGGAAGCCGGTTTGGTTTTGAATTTGTCGGATATGACGTCATAGAAAACCTCCCTGGGCATGCCGTAAAGACCGGCCAGATATCCCACCGCGGTGATGTTGCGCGAGCGCGCCGAACTGGTCACTCGTTCCGACAGTTCTCGGAATGGAACGCCGTAAGGTATATGCGACGATAACAAGTGGCCGGAAATATGGCCGCCTTCGGGGATCATGGAAACCGGCGTGTCTTCATAGATGACGGCGCCGAACTCCTTGACCTCGACCACATGAGGAATGGCATGAGAGTCATCCAGGGAAATCAGAACATCGGAAAGCGGCTTCAGGGAAAAGGCCTGTTCTGACTTCACCCTGACGCGCGAAATGCACTTGCCGAAACCCCTGATTTCAGGCGGGTAGACGTCGAAGGCGATGACCTTGTATCCGGCCTTCGCCATGGCGCGTTTCAGGATATCGCCGGCGGCAATGGTGCCGTCACCGGCGGAACCGCAGATGGCAATCTGGATATCGGTCTCTTTTCCCCCGTTTCTTGTCATGACCCGGTTACCTGTACATCCAGTAGGGCGAGTCGATTTCGCCTTGCTTGTTGATATAAAGATGGTCGTCCTGATAGGTGCTGATCTTCTTTTTGCCACCGGTCATATTGATGGCGGCGATCTTCCCCATTTCTTTGATGTAGTGCCAGCCGTAGTAGAACAGGTAACTGTTTTCTTCCGGCGACCATATCTGGCAGACATCACCGGCCGCCCAGATGCTGTCGTTGGTGGTCTTCAGTTCAGGGTTGACCAGAAGGCCGCGCTCAATATCGACATCGGCACCGATCATGAAGTTCAGCGATGGCATTAGTCCGCAAAACGGCATCACGACGTCGCCATCAATGCCACCACCGCCATCGAAAACGACCCGGCGGGCAGGTTTGCCACGGCCCCCCAACTTAACCGCCGTGACCTTTTTATCGATCATCACCTTGATGCCCATATCTTCGAGAACCGAGACGAATTTGGCACGCTGATCATCGGTAACTTCGTGCGGCCAGAATAGTTGCTCGCCGACGACCAGTGAAACCCGGTGACCAACGGCAACCAGCGTGCGGGCAAGATCAAGGCCGGTCATATCGCCGCCGAGCATGATGACGTGGCCTTTTTTCGGCAACGCCTGGCGTACCTTAACGGCTTGTTCGTAGGTTCCGAATCCGTTCATCAACGGCTGGAATTCCCGCAGGCCCTCGGGCAGATAACCGCCACCGCCACTGGCGACCAGCAGCTTGTCGTAGGAAACCTCTTCCTTATGCTTGAGCAAAACCTTCTTGTTCTTGGCATCAACATGATCGACCCAGCTGTTGCGGCGCACGGTGATCTGGTTTTTGTCGTAATACTCAGGCGGCTCGGCCAGCAATTCACGCCAACCACTGACGCCGTTGAAAACCTGTGGTAATTCGTAACGGCTTATAAAAGGCAACTTCGATCCGGTAATCTGGGTAATATGGCAATCAGGATCGCGCTGACGAATGGTCAATGCGGCTTCACTGCCTGCACCGCCGGAACCGATAATGACGATGTGGTTTTCAGCGCTCATCGTTTCGGTTTCCTCTTGGTTCCGTTCATACCCTTTCCTTTGACGGAAACGTCCTGAGGATAAATCTCGTTTTTGGTGATCGAAATACACTTGGTCGGACAAACCATGAAGCAGGCGCCACAACGAATGCATTCATTATTATCGATCCAGATGGCGCCGACCTTGTTCCAATCGCTCGCTTCCTGCAACGCGCCGTAGGTTCCATCCTTATTGATATCGACGCCCTCGACCAACTTGATGCAGTCGCGGGGTGCGACCTCTATACAGGCACGGCAATAGATGCAGTTATCGACATCGATCTGATAGCGATGATAGCAAAGATAGCAGCGTTTGGCTTCTTCGAAGGCCCCTTCCAGGTCCATGCCTTCTTCGACTTCGGTGGCGAGTCCCTTGCAGCGATCCTGCAGATTTGACGTCGGCATCTCCTGCCTGGGGATGAAATCATAAGCGCGCTCGCGCAAAGGGCCATCGATATTCTCGATCTTGACGACTTCCTTGCGGCGCTCGTAACCCATCAACCAGGCGTCCATTTTCAGCGCGATTTTGCGGCCATGTCCGACGGCTTCGACCACGGTACTGGCACCACGGACAAAATCGCCTGCGGCGAACAATCCATCGGCGGAGGTCATGCCGTTTTCGTCGATCTTGACGTTACCCCATTCGTCGAGCCTCAATTCAACATCGATATAGTCGTTGATGGACTTCTGGCCTATGGCGACAAGCAGGGTGTCGCAGGCCTCATCGAATTGCGAGCCCTCGATCGGAATCGCCTGACGGCGACCGTTTTTACGCCAGCCGCCAAGTCTGTTCTGGATGAACGTGACCCCTTTGAGGCTGCCGTCGGGGCCGGTGATCAGTCTGGTTGGTGTGCGCAGGCCAAGAATTTCTATGCCCTCGCGTTTGGCCTCAAAAATTTCTTCCTTGGCGACCGGGATATACTCTTCCGTTGTGCGCAGATGAATGGTCACTTCTTCGGCGCCCAGGCGGCGGGCGACGCGGGCGCAGTCAAGTGCCGTAAAGCCGGCGCCGACAACGAACACCCGTTTACCAACGGCCTTCTTCTCGCCTCGATGCAGGTCCATCAGGAAATCGAGACCGTATTCCACATTCGGCGTGTTTAAGACCGGGTCATCTTCGCCTTTCTTGAATCCATCCAGCGGCAGCGGTATAGCCGCCATGCAGCCGGTCGCCAGTAATACGGCGTCATGGTGTAGTCGTAGCCAGGCAAGAGAGACATCCATCTCACCATTGCCGACGCCGACACCGGTTTGAATTTCTACTCCCAAGCGCAGTGCGTTACGCAGCTCAATATCCAGTTCGTCTCGAGGCAGCCTGAATTCTGGAATGCCATAGGATAACATGCCGCCGGTCTTGCGCTCGCGCTCGAAAATCAGAATGTCGTGGCCGAGCGTCGACAGGTCATGGGCGGCGGCGATCCCTGCCGGTCCCGAGCCGACGATGACGATGCGTTTATGGGTCGGCGTGAACAGGCTTTCGTTAATTCGGTGGCCGTCGGACTTGAAGTCGGTGGCGACCCTTTTCAGGTGACAGATGCCGACCGGCTCTCCGTTGCCCGGCCAGCCATGTCGGCAGGCGTCTTCACAGGGGCGCGAGCAAATGCGACCGAGCACCCCGGGCAGGACGTTTGCGATACGGTTGAGTTCGTAGGAACGGCCAAATCTTTTTTCGGTGATCATGCGGATGTAGGCGGGAATATTAGTGCCCGCCGGACAAGCCGTCTGGCAGGGGACATTTTCTCGCACCCAGCCGATGTCGCGAGGATCGGTGGAAAAGCGAACCGGCGTGACGATACGTTCACCGAAGGACTGGGAAGAAGAAAAAGTTTCCCCCTCTTCCAGATAGACTTTGCTGATCGGCTTGTCGGACACTTTAGTTTCTCCGTCCGTTCCCATTTAACAATACGATGATTTCAGCCGTTCAAACTCCGCAAAATCTTTTCGTAGCGCACTGAAAACTCCGATTTGGCTTCGGCGCCAAACGCGGGATCATTGGCATCGGCGGCGCGGGCATCCAACTCATCCCAATCTTCGGGCGTCAGAATTTTTAATGCGACCGGCAAGAAATCGTCTTCTTCCATCTGCATATGGCGGTGTTGGAAATCTGCGAGTTTGTGTAGATTTTCTATGACCTCATCTCGCGCTATTTCCTCTTCTGAAATCACACTCTCGATATTCGAGGCAAATTTCTGAGTCAGGTCATGTAACGCGTCGTGTTCCTGCTTAAGGTCAGCCATGTTGCTGGCGACGGCAGGCTCTCGCTGGGCAAGTTTCTCGAAGACCGCGTCTTCTTTCGGGTGGTGATATCGATGGGGGAAATGGAAAAGCAGGTCGATTGCGTCGCTAATGAGGTCGTAATCCGGCTTTCCGTTATTATGAAAAATAGTCAATTGACGTTCAAGAATGTCAAAAAGTTTTGCGAAGCTCCCATGCTCTTGGCGCAAGTCGTTCACGATTTGAGGCATGGCCTATTTTCTCATCCCCTATGGGATTAGATTGAACTGGGATTTCCCAGATAACCTTTAAATCCGCAGCGATTATAGCTCAATGGCATGGCTACTGGAATTGACTTCCCTCAACAGCCTTCCGGTAACGGATGCCCCACCGGCACTATGAACGTCCGATAATGGCTAAAATCAGGCGTTTTAGTCACAGGGCTATTCGTTAGCTGGTCAGGAATGATTGATCCCCCTCCCAGTGACCTGGTACGGCGCGCTCTTCTACCGACGCCGGGCGCTCACGGACCGACACCATATTGCCAATCTGTCCCAGCTCGTTTTTCTTCAGGCTGGATTGTTTGGCGCGCCGGATCAGCTTCAACTGCCCCCTATAAGCGGACATCACCGAGACACCCTATTGGACCCGCGCCCATAACTCGCCCAAATACAAGCGCATGAGCAAGGCGGTCGGCTACAGCCGGGGCTCCAACTGCATCAAGTGCCACAAGAATGCGGAAA
>JABMOQ010000092.1 GCA_013204045.1 Rhodospirillaceae bacterium
ACAATGTCCGCCGCGCCTGAACCGTTCGGAACTGGCGGTTCCGGGTTCAAATACGACATTTCTGGAAAAGGCGGCAACGGGGAAAGCCGATGTTGTGTTCCTGGATCTTGAAGATGCGGTGGCCCCCGATGACAAGGAACAGGCCCGCAAGAATGTCATCGCGGCCCTGAACGACCTTGATTGGAGCGGCAAGACCGTTTCCGTGCGCATTAACGGCCTCGATACCCACTACATGTATCGCGATGTGGTCGATGTTGTTGAACAAGCCGGCGCCAATCTCGACCTGATCATGATTCCCAAGGCCGGCACGGCGTCCGATATCTATGCCCTGGATATGCTGGTCACCCAGATCGAAGCGGCTAAGGGCTACAAGAAACGCATCGGTTTCGAGATGATCATCGAAACCGCCCTGGGGATGAGCAACGTCCATGAAATCGCCGCCGCCAGCCCGCGTAATGAATCCCTGCATTTCGGGGTCGCCGATTATGCCGCCTCGACCAAGGCCCGGACCACCGTTATCGGCGGCCCGAACGCCGATTACGGCGTGCTCACCGACGCCGATTCAGAGGGCAATCGGGATTATCACTGGGGCGATATGTGGCATTATGCCGTCGCCCGTATGGTCGTCGCCGCCCGCGCCAACGGCCTGCGCCCCATCGACGGGCCGTTCGGCGATTTTTCCGATGCCGACGGCTACGCCGCGCAAGGAAATCGGTCTGCGGTTTTGGGCTGCGAAGGCAAATGGGCCATTCATCCAAGCCAGGTCGAGCAGGCCAACGAGCTGTTTACGCCGTCTGCAGAAGAAGTAACCAAGGCCAAGCGTATTCTGGAGGCCATGGAGCAGGCGCAGAAGGAAGGCAAGGGCGCCGTCGCCCTGGATGGCCGGCTGATTGATATCGCCTCGATCAAGCAGGCCGAAGTGCTGGTCAAAAAGGCCGAGGAAATAGCCGCAGCCGGTTAATTTTAATTGGCTTTTTGTTTCGCTTGGCCGGTTATGCTGTGATAGATAACCCGATGCATAATTATCTGGATTTCGAAAAACCGATCGCAGAACTTGAAGGCAAGATCGAGGAACTGCGTCATCTGACCAGCGACGGCGAGTTGAATATTGCCGACGAAGTCAGCAAGCTGCAGGGTAAGGTCGACAAGCTGTTGCGCCAGACCTATGGCAAGCTTTCCCCGTGGCAGAAGACGCAGATTGCCCGCCATCCGGATCGGCCCCACGCCGTTCATTACATCGAAACCCTGATCGAGGATTTCACCCCGCTGGCCGGTGACCGCGCCTTTGCCGAAGACCGGGCCATCGTTGGTGGGCTCGGCCGTTTCCGCGGCAGCTCGGTGGTTGTTATCGGCACTGAAAAAGGCGCCGATACGGAAGGCCGGGTCGCCCATAATTTTGGTATGGCCAGGCCGGAAGGATATCGCAAGGCGATCCGGTTGATGGAAATGGCCGACCGTTTCAAACTTCCCGTCATTACCCTGGTCGACACACCGGGCGCCTATCCGGGCGTCGACGCCGAAGCCCGTGGCCAGGCCGAGGCCATTGCCCGGTGCATCGAAACCTGCTTCAGCCTGAAGGTACCCCTGGTCAGCGTCATCATCGGCGAGGGCGGCTCCGGCGGCGCCATGGCGCTGGCCTCCGCCAACACGGTGCTGATGCTGGAACACGCCATTTATTCGGTGATTTCACCGGAAGGCTGCGCCTCGATCCTGTGGCGCGACGGCGAGCAGTCCAAGGTCGCGGCAGAGGCCCTGAAGCTGACCGCCGAAGATCTTCTGAAACTGGGGATCATCGAGGCCATTATCGCCGAACCCCTGGGCGGCGCCCACCGCAGCCCGGAAACCATGCAGGCGTCCGTCGGCGAAGCCATCGCCGGCGCGCTCAAGGGTCTCGGCGCCCTCGATGGCGGTGTACTGAGGACGCGGCGCCGGGAAAGGTTCCTGAAAATCGGCAGCGCGGCACGGGACTAGTCAGGTCGCCGGAGCGCTATTTTCCTGCTCGGCGCGCTCCAGTTTTTCTTCTTCCAGTTCAAGGTCCACGGTCCAGCCGAAGTCGTCAAAAACGGCGTAAAGCATGGGCACCACGAACAACACCAGCACGGTTGACGCCATCAGCCCGAACGCCAGGCTGGTGACCAGCGGAATCAGCACCTGTGCTTGCAGGCTTGTTTCCAACATTAAGGGCAGCAATCCGGCGATGGTCGTCAGCGATGTCAACAGGACGGCCCGAAAGCGCGCCCGGCTGGCCATGCGGGCGGCTTCGATGACTGAATTTCCGAGCCGCCTTTTTTTCTTGATGAAGTGAACCAGCAGAATTGAATCATTGACCACGATACCGGCCAGGGAGGCGAACCCGATGGTGCTCGGCATGGACAAGTCGAGTCCCATAATCAAATGTCCCCAGATGACACCGATCAGCCCCAGGGGGATCACCGACATGACGATCAGCGGTTCGATGTAGCTTTTGAACTGGAAGCACAGCAGCAGATAGACCCCGATCAGGCCAAGCAGGAAGCCGCGGACGATGGACTTGCCCGTCGTCGCCCCTTCCTTGACGTGGCCTTCGTAGGTAATTGCAAGGCCCGGATACTTTTCGAACAGGCCGGGCAGGAAACGCAATTTCGTATCATTGATGATCTCGTCGATATTGGCGATTTGCAGATCGACGTTACCTTGTATGTTGACCGTGCGGCGGCCATCAATGCGCCCGATCCGAGCCCAGCCGCGATCCTGCGCCACCGTGGCGACGGCGCCCAAGGGCACCTGCCGGCCATCTTTGGTGGTTACGGTGAAATATTCAAGGTCGGCCAGGCTATCGCGGTCCGTGGCGGCGAGGCGGATATCGACTTCGTATGATTCAGGCCCGACCTGTATATCGCTGGCCGTCTGACCGAAAAACGCAGCCCGCAACTGCTTGGCGATGTCGGTGGCATCGAGGCCCAGGGACAGGGCGCCTTGGCTCAGGTTGAGCCGAATTTCCGGCTTGCCGGGGCGCAGATCGTCGGTCAGGTCCTGAACCCCCTGATAGGTGTTCAACCAGGCCTGTAACTCCAGAGAGGCCATTTTTAATTTGTCCAAGTCCTGGCCGTGCAGGCGGACGTCGATGGCGCGGCCAGCCGGCCCGTGCTGAAATTCGACGAAATTGACGGCCAGCACATCGGGGATAGGCCCGGTTTCATCGCGCCACAGGTTCATCACCTGGATCAGGGTGGCGCCGCGAATTTCTGCATCCAGAAGATCCACTGAAACCGTCGCCACATGGGGGCCGCTTTCATTGGCATCTTTGTTGATGCCATAGCGGATGCTGATATTGTTGACCAGTTTTTGCCCGTCGGGTTGCTCTTTTGTCAGCTCCCCATCGACTCTTCCCAGGGCCTCGGTGACAAGCTCGACGACCCGCTCGGTGCGGTTCAGGGGGGTGCCTTGCGGCAACAAAATCCGTGCCTCGATAACGTTGCCGTCGATATCGGGGAATGCCAGAAACTTCAATCCGCCCCCGACGACGATGGCAATCGACAGCAGGAATACCCCGACCACGGCCCCGAGGCCCAGATAGCGGTGTTCGATGGCCCTATCCACATTCAGGCCGACCATGTGTTGACGTATGTGATCGAGCCGTTCCTCAAATCGCCGCCGGAAGGCCGACGGCTCCTTGCCCACATATCCTTTGTGGGCATGGGCCAGGTGATGGGGCAGGATCAGGAAGGCCTCGACCAGGGACACCGTCAGGGTGGCGATCAGGATAACCGGCAACACTTTCAGGACATGGCCGATGTTACCCTCAAGGAAAATCAGCGAGCCGAATATGCAGATTGTCGTGATGTAGGATGCAATGACGCCGGGGGCGACCTCTTTGGTGCCGTCAATGGCGGCCTCGATCAGCCCTTGACCCTTGGCCAGATGGGTGGCGATGTTTTCCGACAGCACGATGGCATCATCCATCAACAGGCCGATGGCGATCAGCAACCCGACCATGGAGATCATGTCGAGGGAATAACCCATCACCGACATTACGAAAATGGTGCCGAGAAAAGATACCGGAAGCCCCATGGCGACCCAGAAGGAAAACCGGAAGCTGAAAAACAACCACATGGTCAGGAACACCAGAACCAATCCTTGCAAGCCGTTTCTGGTCAGCATGTTGAGCCGGTCGCGGACAATGGACGAAATGTTCTGGGTCAGTTCGAATTCAACGCCGGGCGGTGCGATCGCCTGCTCGCTCTTGAAAAATGCTTCAACCGCATCGACCACATCAAGGGTATCCTGGCCTTTGGTCTTGGTGATTTCCAGGATCGCGGCGCGCTGCCCGTTGAAGATGACCTTGTCTTCCGCCCGCTTGAAACGGTCGCTGATATGGGCAATGTCGCCGAGCCGAATTTCGGCACCGCTTTTTCCCGAAATCACGATCAGGTCGGCGAACGCATCAATACTGCGTCGTTCATCGGCAAAACGGATCAACACATCACTGTCGCGGGCCTCGATACCGCCGGCCGGAAGGTCGATACTCTGGCGTTTGATAACATCGGCAATATCGACGACGCTTAATCCCGACTGGCGCAGCATCAGGGCCGGTATCTCGATGCGGATCTGATGATCTGAAAATCCTTTGATGGTCACATGACTGGTAAAGCCGGACAGCAGCATTTTATCTTTCAACTGTTCCGCATAGGCTTTCAGGTGCGGCGCCGACATCGGCCCGGACACGGCGACCGAGGTCACGTAATCTGTCTGCCCAAGCTGCACGATGGTCGGGGTTTCGACCGTATCGGGAAAGGAATCGATGGCATCAATTTCGGTTTTTATATCGTTCAGGAAGCGGTCGATATCGCCGCCTTCATGCATCCGGATGGTCGCCTGGCTCAATCCTTCCTGGGCCTCGCAGATGATCTCCTTGATGCCGGTGACGCCGTCAATGGCGTCTTCAATGCGTTCACACACGGCGCTTTCCACTTCCACGGCGCTGGCGCCGGGATAGATGGTGCGCACCTGAACCTTATCGGGCGGCACGTCGGGGAAGGTTTCACGTTTGACCGAGGGGGCCGCCGCCAACCCGATAACCACGAAGGCAATGAGCAACAGATTGGCCGCCGTCGGATGGGTGGCGAAAAAACGGATCACCGGACAGGCCCCGAGCCTTCGGCGGAGGCGGCCAGATCTTCGGCGGCCCTTAAGTCCAGGACAGGGGCCAGCAGCATGCCGTCAATGGCCGGCACCAGATCTGAAATGACGAGTTTTTCCCCGACCTTGAGGCCGCTTGCGATGACGCTGAAATTGGTTTGCTCGAAGGCGATCTCCAAGTCTCTGATTTCCAGCCGGTTGTCATCATTGATTATGTATACCTTGCCGCCGTGCAGGCTGGATCTCGGAACAACGATTTGTCCGGGGCGCGGTATGCCGCGCAACTCGACCTCGACAAACATGTTCTTGGTTAGCGGCGGGCGCGAACCCGACACCACCTGATGGTAGGGATCGTCAACGGCGACAATCACCCCGGCGGTTCTGGTTTGCGGGTCGATGGTGTGGCTGATGCGCGAAAAGCGGGCCTGCCACTGGGCTTTTACAGCACTGCCGCGGAGCCGGACGATGGCCGAAAAGCCCAGTAAATTTCTCAGTTTTCCCATAACCCCGGCGGCTTCGTCGGGGATAGTCATGCCGAGTGGCATCAGGTTGATCAGCCGCCCAATGGGAATTTGGGCGGTAACCTCGGAAGTCCCAATATCATCGGCGACGACCAGCACTTTGCCTTGCCCGGCATATTGGGTTTCTTGCACATTGACCTGGGCAATGCGGCAATCGAAGGGGGCGGTGAGTGTGGTGCGTTCCAGGTCAAGGCGGGCGGCGTCAAGCCGGGTCTGGTATTGTTCCATCTGGGCGATCAGAACGTCGCGCTCCGCCGGAATCAGATTAAGCGTGTTTTTCAACGACTGTGCGCTTTGCTGGCCGGTCAGCACCTTTCGTTCTTCCTGATCGACGGCGGCCTGGGAAACGGTGCCTTGAGTGAAAAGCGTGCGCTTGCGATCCAGGTCGTTGCTGCTGAGTTTCAGGCTGCGTTGCTCTATTTTAAGTGACGCCTCGGTATTTTTCTCGCGCGCACTTAGCTCGGCAAGCTTGGCGGTGGCGGACTGGATATCGGCCTCGGTGCGGCTGACGGCAAGACGGTAGTCGGTCGGATCAATGCGCAACAGCACCTCGCCCTTGCCAATGATGGCGCCTTCTTGCAGTTGCGGATGAATTTCGACGATCTTGCCGCCGACCTCTGCGACACCCTCCCAGATACGGCCCGGCATGGCGCTGCCGTAACCGATGGCGCGCGGCATCAGGGAAACTTCCTGAACAGTAATGACGCGCGCACTGACAGGTCGTTCCGTCGCCGGGGACTGTGCCGGCGGCTGCCGGATCAGGGCGGCCAGTAGCAGCACCACCACGCCCACGGCAACGGGGGCAAAAAACACCAGCTTGCGGCCATGGTTGCGAATAAATGGGTTGTCCGTCAGCATCCCTGAATCCTCTGCCTAAGTAGGCGGCAACGATAACGCGAAAGCGGCTAAATGGAAACAAGCCTGAAAGGCAGGATCATCCGTGACAGTGCTTGAATTTCTTTCCTGATCCGCACGGGCAGGGGGCATTACGTGCGACCTTGCCCCAGGTCATGGCGTCGTTGGGATCAATATCGGTAGCGGCCTGGCGGCTGCGTATCGGGGTGGCCAGCAAAGCCGGACCTTCCGCCCTTTTCCCACCGTCTTTTTGAAAGGCAGGATCTTCACGGGTTTCGATCATTTCGGGTTCGCTGCGCTGGAACAGTTGGGCCTGATCTTCGGGCGAAATTTGCAGTTCGATATGGGCCAGAACCTGGGTCAGCCGTTCGCGCATTAAGTCCAGCATTTCCTCGAACAGGTTGAAGGATTCGCGCTTGTATTCGTTTAACGGGTCACGTTGGGCATAGGCGCGAAGCCCGATGCCCTGACGCAGGTGATCCAGTGTCAAAAGGTGTTCTTTCCACACCTGATCGAGAATCTGCAGTAGCAGGCTTTTTTCCACCGAACGCATGATCTCGGCACCGTAATTGGCGGCTTTTTCGGCGGCCGTTCGATCGGCGTGGTCGGTCAGGCGCTGGCGGATTTCCGCATCGGCGATACCTTCTTCCTTGGCCCAGTCGGCTATGGGTAGATCCAGACCCAGAATGCGCAAGGCTTCTTCGTGCAGGGCTTCGGTGTCCCACTGTTCCGGATAGGCTTTGGCGGGGATGCATTTGCTGACAATGTCGTCGATGATCTGATGGCGCATGCCGATAATTTCTTCGGAAACGTCTTCGGCGGACATCATGTCCTTGCGTTGCTCATAGATAACCTTGCGCTGGTCGTTCATAACGTCGTCGAACTTGAGCAGGTTTTTCCTGATTTCAAAGTTGCGCGCCTCGACCTTCTGCTGGGCTTTCTCCAGGGCCTTGTTGACCCATGGATGGACAATCGCCTCGCCTTCTTCAAGGCCCAGTTTCTGCAACATGGAATCGATACGTTCGGACCCGAAAATGCGCATCAGGTCGTCATCCAGCGACAGGAAGAACTTCGACGCCCCGGCGTCGCCCTGACGCCCGGCCCGGCCGCGCAGCTGGTTGTCGATGCGGCGGCTTTCGTGGCGTTCGGTGCCGACAATAAACAGGCCGCCGGCCTTGATGGCAATGTCCCGGTTGGCCGCGATCTCGGCGTCAATATTGGCGATGGCGGCGGTGCGCTTGGTTTCGTCGGTGACGTCGTTCAGTTCCAGTTTAATGCGCATGTCGAGATTACCGCCAAGCTGAATGTCGGTTCCGCGGCCAGCCATGTTGGTGGCGATGGTGACGGTTCCGGGAACGCCGGCCTGGGAGATGATCAGGGCTTCCTGTTCGTGATAGCGGGCGTTCAGCACATTGTGCTCGATCTTGTTTTGTTTCAAAAGTTCCGACAGGTGCTCGGACTTTTCAATGCTGACGGTGCCGACCAGTGACGGCTGTCCGCGCTTCTGGCAATCGGTGATCAGGGCAATAAGGGCGACGTCCTTTTCGCCTGCCGTGCGGTAGACTTCGTCATCAAAATCCTTGCGTACGCACGTTACGTTGGTCGGAATATCGATCACTTCAAGGCCGTAAATTTCTGAAAATTCGCCGGCTTCTGTCATCGCCGTGCCGGTCATGCCGGCCAGCTTCGGGTAGATGCGAAACAGGTTCTGGAAGGTGATCGAAGCCAGGGTCTGGTTTTCGTTCTGGACTTCAACGCCTTCCTTGGCTTCCAGCGCCTGATGCAGGCCGTCAGAATAACGGCGCCCTTCCATCATGCGGCCGGTGAATTCATCGATAATGATGACCTTGTTGTCCTGGACAATGTAATCGGTGTCACGTTCGAACAACACATGGGCGCGTAGTGCCTGGTTGGCATGATGAACCATGGAAATATTGGCAATGTCGTACATGCCGCCGCTATCGAGCATGCCTGCGTCGCGCATCATCTGCTCAATATTTTCCGTGCCGACTTCGGTCAGGGTTACCGCTTTGCTTTTTTCGTCTTTCTCGTAGTCTTCCGGCGTCAGCCTGGGGATCAGCTTGTCGATCGCCTTATACTGTTCCGCCGCGTCTTCGGTGGGGCCGGAAATGATCAGTGGCGTGCGCGCCTCGTCGATAAGGATGGAGTCGACTTCATCGACGATGGCATAGCTAAAGGCGCGTTGCGCCATGTCTTCCAGGCGGAACTTCATATTGTCGCGCAGGTAATCGAAGCCGAGTTCGTTATTGGTGGCGTAGGTGATGTCGGCGGCGTAGGCGGCCTTGCGCTCGGTATCGCTGAGGCCATGCACGATGGAGGCCGACGTCATGCCCAATTTCCCGTAAACGGCGCTCATCCATTCAGCGTCGCGTTGGGCCAGATAATCGTTGACGGTGACCACATGGACGCCATTGCCGGTCAGCGCGTTCAGGTAAACCGGAAGGGTTGCCGCCAGGGTCTTGCCTTCGCCGGTTTTCATTTCGGCGATCATGCCATTGTGGAGCACCATGCCGCCCAGAATCTGGACATCGAAATGGCGTTGGCCAAGGCTGCGCTTGGCGGCCTCGCGCACCGTTGCAAAGGCATCAACCAGCAGGTCGTCGAGGCTCTCGCCGGCCGCCAGACGGGCCTTCAGCCACGGCGTGCGGGCCGCAAGATCATCGTCACTCAAGGATTCAAGATCGGCCTCGAGGCCGTTGATGGCGTCGATGCTTGTTTGCAGCGTTTTAAGGTAGCGTTCGTTGGCAGAACCGAACAACCGCTTGGCGATAGCGCCTAACATGAATAGTCCTCAAGATTAAAGGATCTGGCCGAGAGCCGGAAGAAGCTCCCCGACCGCCGGAAAGAGATAGAGTCCCCAACGAGGTATGTCAATGCGGCGGATTTGGCGGGGGCCGGGATAAATAGTGTGTTGTCGCTTTTTTTTGCCCGTGTGTGACAGCAGTCACACCCGGAGGCTGCAAATATTGTTACGTATTGTAAATGAATTTCCTGAGGGCGGGTCATTCATCTAGGCAACTATCTGCATTTTATTAGGGCAAAGGGCACAGAAACATGGCGGGGATCAACATTTTTAGCGAGGTCAGGGTCGTCCTGGTTGAGCCAAAAGTCAGCATCAGAAAAGAATTTCAGAGTGTCCTGGAAGAGCTGGGCTGCCGGGAGATTGTCGAAACCGGCAACCTGAAGGATGCCGAGGAAGCCTTCGAAGAAGGCAGTGTCGACCTGCTGATTGGCGAGGCCAGCCTGCCAGAAGGCAAGCTGACCAACCTGATCAACATGGTGCGCCACGGCAAAATGGGCGACAATCCGTTTATCATCGCCATGATCATGGTCAACGACTCCGACCAGCAGACAATCCGTGAGGTCATCGACTGCGGCGCCGACGATATCCTGATCAAGCCGACAACCCCGGAAAACCTGCGCCAGCGCCTGACCCTGTTCGCCCGCGGCCGCAAGAAATTCGTCGTCACCACCGATTATGTCGGCCCTGACCGCCGCACCGGTCACCGTCCAGGAACCATGGAAATTCCCCAGATCAAGGTGCCAAACCCGCTGCAGATCCGGGTCGCCGGGCGTTCCGGCTCCGGTTTCATGGCCCGCGCCATCGCTTCCAGCGTCAAGCAGGTCAACGAACAGAAAATAGAGCGCTACGCCTATTCAATGAACTGGATGATTTCCCGCATCAACTTGATCAAGAAAACCAAGAAAGAAGTGGAAGGCGTCGACATCAACAAGGAAATGGTCCGCCTGCATGAAATCGCTGCGGACTGCCGCTCCCGCCTGACAGGAACCTGCTATCAGCCGGTGGCGGAGATGTTCCTGACCCTGGATCATATGACGGCGGCCCAGTTGAAGCTGGACGCGCCGACGGAAGGCAAGGATTTTGTCCTGATCACCAAGCTGGTCAAAGTTATCAAGCGCCAGTGCGATTCACTCATGGGACGCACCGCCCCTGAAAATGCGGAAATGGGCGGTGAGGCGGCCAAGGGCGGTGCTGAGGACAAGCCGAAAGCCGACGCTGACAGCGGCGGCACCAAAATCGGTTCCGGCCGACCGGAAACACGCCTGGCAGCCCAGTCCATGGAACAGAAACTCTCGGCCTGATCGCGCCGCCCGACCTTTATCTTGGCCCCTTGTGCAGAGGCTGGTGATATGCTTTATCGCCATGTAATTGCCGCCAATGAGCACAAGATTGAAGGATGTTCCCCGGATGAAGCGTTTATTTTTATATGCCCTGTTGGCCACCGTGGTATCCGGGCCGATAGCCCCGGTTTCGGCCCTGGCCCAATCGGACACCGTGGTCGCTACCGTCAACGGCGCCGAAATCCTGCGTTCCGACGTGGAAGTGGCGAAGTCCCGGCTGCCGGCGCAGCTTCAAAGCATGCCCGTGGAAGCCGTCTATGGGCTTTTAATCAACAGCCTGATCGACAGCAACCTGGTCGCCGCGGCGGCCCGTGCCAAGGGCCTGGACAAGGACCCCAAGGTCAGGCGCTTGATGGCACGCATCGAGGACCAGTTGCTGGAACGCAATTTCATGACCGATTACATCGAATCCAGACTCGATGAAAAGGAATTGCAGAAGCGTTACCAGAAGCTGATCGCCGAAGCATCGACTGCTCAGGAAATTCACGCCCGTCATATCCTGTTGGCAACGGAACAGGGGGCCAAGGATGCCATCGCCCAATTGCAGGGCGGCGCCGATTTTGCCGACCTTGCGAAACAGCTTTCGACCGGCCCATCGGGACCTACCGGCGGCGATCTTGGCTTTTTCCAATCGGGGCAAATGGTGCCGGAATTCTCGGCCGCCGCCTTCGCCCTTGCCGCCGGACAATATTCCACCGTTCCGGTGAAGACCCAGTTCGGCTGGCATGTCATCAAGGTCGAGGAAATGCGCGACGCCAAGCCGCCGACCTTCGAGCAGGCCGCGCCCGAGCTGCGCATGGCCCTGTCGTCGGAGATCGCGACGGAATACCTGAAATCCCTGCGCGAGGGCGCCGACGTCAAACGCTATAACCTTGATGGCTCTGCCATGCCGGAAGCTGACTGACATGGCCGACAAATCACCCCTGGCGCCTGAAAAATTCCCCGACCTGCCGGCCATCGACGGGGTGCGGCTGGCCGCCGGTGCTTGCGGCATCCGCTACAAGGGCCGCACCGATCTTTTATTGGTGGAAATGGCCCCGGAAACCACCGCCGCCGGCGTGTTCACCAAATCGAAAACCGCCTCGGCCCCGGTCGACTGGTGCCGCAAGGCGCTAAAGGGCGGACAGGCGCAAGCGCTGGTCGTCAATTCCGGCAACGCCAACGCCTTTACCGGCAAGGCCGGTGATGGCTCGGTCGAACGCACCGTCGCCGCCGCCGCCGATGTGATCGCGTGCCGGCCGTCGAAAGTGTTCGTCGCCTCGACCGGCGTCATCGGTGAAATGCTGCCCGATGAAAAACTGACCGAGGCCCTGCCCAAGCTAAAGGACGCCCTCGACGGCAAATCCTGGGCCACCGCCGCCGAGGCCATTATGACCACGGACACCTTCCCCAAGGCGGCCACCCGGACCGTGGATATCGACGGCACCAAAGTCACCATCAACGGCATCGCCAAGGGCTCGGGCATGATCGCGCCGGATATGGCGACCATGCTGGCATTCGTGTTCACCGATGCGGCGATCCCGGCCCCGGTATTGCAAGATATGCTCAACACCGGTGCCGACAAGTCCTTCAATTCCATCACCGTCGATAGCGATACCTCGACCAGCGACACCCTGATGCTGTTCGCCACCGGGGCCGCCGGGAATGACATGTTCGCATCCGCCGATGCCCCGGCCCTGGATGAATTTCGCGATCAGCTTGATGATTTGCTGATCGACCTTGCGCAGCAAGTGGTGCGCGACGGCGAGGGGGCGTCGAAATTTATTTCCGTCACCGTCAGCGGCGCCGAAAACAATGTGGCGGCCAAGCGCATCGCGCTGTCGATCGCCAATTCGCCGCTGGTCAAAACCGCCATCGCCGGCGAGGACGCCAACTGGGGCCGTATTGTCATGGCCGTCGGCAAGGCCGGCGAGAAGGCCGACCGGGACAAGCTATCGATCACCATCGGCGGCCACCTGATCGCCGAGGACGGCCTGGCCCGCAATGATTACGATGAAGCCCCGGTCGCCGAACACATGAAGGGCCAGGAAATTGACATCCTTGCAGATGTGGGAATCGCCGATGGCCGGGCGACGGTATGGACCTGCGACCTGACCCATGGCTACATTACCATCAATGCCGATTATCGTTCCTGACGGCGGTTGTTTCGACGCCCCATTCAAACGGCCCAACGGGCCGGTATCGTCGCTGCTGGTCTCGGCGGTGGCGTTGATCGATGCCGATGGCCGGGTGCTGCTGGCCCGGCGGCCGGTGGGCAAGGCCATGGCCGGCTTGTGGGAATTTCCCGGCGGCAAGGTACAGACGCACGAAACCCCGGAAGCTGCCCTGGTGCGCGAGTTGAAGGAAGAGCTGGCCATCGACATATCGGAAAGCTGCCTGGCGCCGCTGGCCTTCGCCTCGCATTTTTATGACGCCGGTGAAGCCGGGCCGGAAGCCTTTCATTTGCTGATGCCGCTTTTCGTGTGCCGCATCTGGAAGGGCACCCTCGAGGCGCTGGAAGGGCAAACCCTGAAATGGGTGCGCCCCCTTGACCTTGCAGGCTATGATATGCCGCCGGCGGATGTGCCGCTGGTGGCGTTGCTCAGGGACTGGCTATGAAAACCGCGTGCCTTATCATTATCGGCAACGAAGTTTTGTCGGGACGCACCCAGGATTTAAATCTGGCGTTCCTGGGCGGACGGCTCAACGACATCGGCGTGCGCATGACCGAGGCCCGGGTCATCCCCGATGTGACCGACACCATTATCGAGGCCGTCAACGCCTGCCGGCGGAATTTCGATTACGTGTTCACCACCGGCGGCATCGGCCCGACCCACGAC
>JABMOQ010000093.1 GCA_013204045.1 Rhodospirillaceae bacterium
TATCATCAGCGGGGGTCCACACAGATAGTATTCACACGCTGTCGGGTCCGGGTGATTCTGCAGGTATCGGCGATAGACAACATCGTGAATGAAACCCGTCTCGCCCAACCACTCATCATCCGGTGCCGGATCCGACAGCGCTACATTCCAGGAGAAGTCGTCGAATTTCTCAGCCAGATTTTCCATTTCTTTATCATAATAAAGATCGATTACCCTCCGAGCCCCATACCAATAACTGATGGTTCTGTCGGTGCCCTGACATTCCAGTTGATCGACCACGATGGCCCGCAAGGGGGCCATGCCGACCCCGCCACCGATCAATACCATCTCTCGTTTCGTATCGCTGGCAAAGAAGTTTCCGAAGGGACCGGAAACCTCGACCGGGTCACCGGCACGTAATCCAAACAAATAAGACGAGACGATCCCCGGAGGGGTGCCCGGCTGACTGGCCGGTGGCAGTGCAAGGCGGATATTCAGGACCAGACGATTTGTTTCACGGGAAGAATTGGCTAGTGAATAGGCGCGCGCGATCGGTTTCTTAGCTGATGCTGTCAGCGATCGTATCCCCATACGTTCCCAACTGATCTCATGTTCGGGCGCCACCTCGATATCCGCGAAGGACAGGTCGAACTGTGGGGCGTTGATCTGAACATACGATCCGGCGCGAATGCTTCTCTCCGTTTTTTCCGGTAAATCAAGGATGATTTCCTTGATCAAGGGTGAGACGGTGCGGCTTTTGCAAACCGTGCACGCCCATGTTTCCGCTGTTAAATACTCGGTCGGCAGTTTGACCGCTAACGGGCCGCGCACGGTCACCTGACAGGCCAACCGGTAACCCGCTTTAGCATCTTTTGGCGATAATGCTGCGCGTTCAACCACAGAGGCATCGCCACCATCGGGCACCTGAATTCGACATAGCCCGCAGGTGCCGGAACCACCACAGCTTGTGGGAAGATGGATGCCGCTGCGGGAAAGGGAATCCAGCAATTTTTCACCAAGCGTGGCGTCGATAACTTTATCTCCGTTGACGGTTAGGCGTGTCGCTCCCTGCAACACCAAAAGACGTCGCGCGCCTAGCACGATGAAGGTCAGCGCCATGACCAACCCTGTGAAAACCAGCGAGCCCAAGATGGTTTCAGTCATTCAATGCTCACCCGAAATCCAAGCCGGTGAAAACGGCAAATCCCATGGACATAAGCCCGGTCAAGATGAAGGCCAGGCCCAGCCCGCGAAGTCCTTCTGGCACATGGGTTTCGTCAATTTTTTCGCGCAAGGCAGCAAGGGCCCAGATGGCCAATGCCCAGCCCAGACCCGATCCAAAACCGTAAACAACGCTGTCGGCGAAATCCATGCGCCGTTCGATCATGAACAGACTTGCACCCAGAATGGCGCAGTTGACGGTGATCAGGGGCAGGAAAATGCCGAGTCCGACATAAAGCCGGGGGAAAAACCGATCCAGCACCATTTCCAGAATTTGGACGATTGCCGCGATCACTCCTATAGCGGCGATCAGGATCAGGAAGCTTAAATCAAGGTCGCCTCCGCCTGCCCAGGCCAGTGCCCCGTCCCGTAACAGCCATGTGTAGAGCAGGTTGTTGATCGGGACGGTGATGGTTTCGACGGCGATCATGGCCAGTCCCAGCCCGAAAGCGACGTCGAAACGGCGGGACACGGCCAGAAACGTACACATGCCAAGGAAATAGGAGAGGGCAAGGTTTTCGGTAAAAACGGAGCGGAGCAGCAGGTCGATCATTTTTGTGCTCCTTCTTCGGCCGGAACCTGGGCCGGCTCAACCTGTTCCGGATGCCTGTTGCGAACCCACCAGACAACAAGGCCAAGCAAGAAGAAGGCGCTGGGCGGTAATGACATCAGGCCAATTGGCGTAAACCAGCCGCCGTCCGATTCGGTGATAAATATGGGGGCGCCAAACAATGTGCCGGCGCCCAGCAACTCACGGAACGTGCCGACGATGACCAGAATAAGTGAATAGCCGAGTCCATTACCCAATCCGTCCTGGAAACTGCGAAGGGGTGGGTTTTTCATGGCATAGGCTTCCGCCCGACCGAGCACGATGCAGTTGGTAACGATCAGGCCGACAAAAACGCTTAGCCGCTTGCTCATGCTGAACCAATAGGCTTGCAGCAGTTGGTCGACGACGATGACCAGTGAGGCGATGATGGTAATTTGGATGATCAGGCGGATCGTCGGCGGGATATGGTTGCGGATTAGGCTGATGGAAACATTGGAAAGGGTCAAAACGAAAATCAGTGCGCCGCTCATGACCAGGGACGTGGACACCGATGTGGTAACGGCCAGCGCGGAACAAATGCCCAGCACGTGCAGGGTCACCGGATTGTTGGCCATGATGGGCTCCATCAGGGGCAGGGGTAACTTGTTCAACTTGCATCTCCCCGTCGCAATCGATCCAGATAAGGGCCATAGCCGTCAGGCCCAAGCCAGAAACGCATTAGCTTGCTGATTCCGCCGCCGGTTCGCGTTGCACCCGAAATTCCGTCGACTTCATGAATGCCTTTGGCGCGACCTTTCACTACCTCGATACGTATGGTGCCGTTGTTATCGGCAACTTCCCGACCCTGCCAGCGTTCGGTCCAGGAATCATTTTCGATTTTTGCCCCGAAACCGGGGGTTTCGTCATGGTCATGAAATTTCACCGCGGCAACGGTATTGATGTCACCTTCAAGGGCAAGGAACCCCTTTAGGGTCGACTTGTATCCTTTCCCGCGGACCGGCAAGATCACCAGGGACAGGGCCTCGCCATTGCGAACTTCATAAACGGTAGCGACGTCTTCCAATTGGCCGATGCGGGCCGGGTCGCGGCTGGGGGGAACCTGTCTCCAGATGCCGGAATCCTTTTTCACGTACTTGCCACTTGAAAGTTCCACGAAACGGGCTTCCGGCGCTTTGACGCCCAATTGTTCGATAATCGTCAGCATGCCGGCTTTGCTGGCCCGCTCGCGATTGGCATCGCGGAGCGGCTGCAGGGTGACGGCAGTAAGGGATACGAAGAAAGATGCAATTGCGGCGACCGTAAAGGCCATGCCGATAATTTTCCCCGGATGATCATTTGGAAGCGCCAGAAAGGATCGCCACCATGTGAGTGGACTACTCATGACGCGGCCTCCACTTCACAAGCTTGTCCAGCAAGGGAGCGAACAGGCAACCGAGCAGGGCGGCAAATACGACGCCGTCCGGTTGATCGGGGTCGGCCGATCGGATGACCATAATCAACATGCCAACCGTAAAACCGTGCAGCCAACGGGCGTTTTCAGAGCGAGGCGCACTTTCGACCCCGGCTGCCAAAAACAGGACACCCGCCACATAGGTGCCCAGCAGAGGCTGCTCCCAACTTATTGATCCCATGGTCAGTTGACTGCCCAGCACCGAACCGAGTGCCGCGCCAGCCACTACCCGCCATGCCAGGAACCCCTTCCACAGATAAATCGTTCCGCCGGCCAGGCTGGCGGCGGCAAAAACAGGGTCCTGTGTTTGGTCAAACAAATGGCGAAGCTGGAAACCATCATCCGGATAAGAAAAAAGCGCAAAGGCTAATGCGATCAGGGCCGGCGGAAGAATTGGCTTTCCACCGAAAACCTCGCGTCCGAAGATACTGCCGAAACAAATGGCCACCCCGGCACTAACCAAGGAAACCGGGGCTGGCAAAAAAACGACGAACATCAGAACGAAAGGAATGATGCCGGGCCCGATGGGGCGGTCCGCCTCCCGCGCAAACTTGGCACCCAGGGCGTAAGCAATAAACAGCGCCAAAACCAGCAGCATTAAACGATCAACGGCTGCCTCGGTTCCATCGCTATAAAGCCGTGCCGCTAGGGGTAATGAAAGGCCAGCAACTTTATACTTATTTTCGATCAATTTAATAAGCATTCGCGCCGCCTAATAGCTCTCTGTCTTGAGATATCCAGCAAGAATACTAGTTCATAATCGATCTTAGGTCTAATAACCATGTTGGCCTTGGTGGCGGCAGCTCTCCTTCACAATGTCTGCATAGGGTCAGGAGTACCGTATGCCACAACTCACTTGCCGAGTTTCTAATCAATCTAAAGAAGTGCGGAGGCTTGTGCTATAATAGCCGAGTGCGGGCATATGGGGTGAGGATTGATCATATGTTGCGTTCGAACCATGGCATGGAAGAGGCGGCGCTTATGAAAACCGTAATCCTCGTTGTGTTTTTGGTCATTTTGTTACCGGTTATAAACTCCTGCAATCCGACCAAGCCCCATGTCGCAGGAACCCCGTATCACCATGTCGATGGAGGGTTTCCCAATCCTCCTGGAAGTCCGGAATACGCAGGCACTTGGAAGGATACCTTGTCTCCTTATCTGGATCGGACGTTAGAGGGCATCCCCGGCTACGCGCCGACATTGTCGCCCGAATATATCCTTGCGCCTGAAAAAGTCCGAGAGGGGGTGACGCAAACCATTGGACAGGACGCGTTGACTTGGTTGGGCCATGCGACTTTTCTCACCCATCTTGGTGGCAAGAATATCTTAACGGACTCTTTCCTAACTGAGTACGCTATCGGGAAGCCGCATATAGATAGAGGCAGACATTTGCCGCATTTTCAGGAACGATCCGATATGCCAATGAATGCTTCTATTATTATAGTGGGTCATTTCACTTATGTTCTTCAGACGAATATGGCCCGACTGTGAACATACATTCCACGATCACTGCGCTGATATTACCTATGACTTTCTCGTCGGCGCGATGGGATGCTTCGTCACTGGGCAAATCCAAATCCCATTGTCTGCGCCGGACAATGTAACTGGTGTAGCCTTCCTGACCGGGGCGTGAGATCGTCACCCGGTCACCAGCCAGCGGTATGCTAGGCACATCGAACGTCAGGCTGTGACTCGGTTCATCCTCTTCATCCTGGAAGAGCCGGAGTTGGATATTCATGGCGTGTTACTCCTTCAAATAGTCTCGGGCACCATTTCGATGGCGCCGCACGGGCATTCGGTAGCGCACAGGCCGCAGCCCTTGCAGAAGTCGTAGATAAATTCGAAGCGCTTGCCCGGCCCCAGCTTCCGGACCGCGTTGTCGGGGCAAACGCCGTAACAGTTATCGCATTCGAAGCAGTTGCCGCAGGACAGACACCGCCGCGCCTCGAACAGGGCGTTGCTTTCGTCCAGATCGCCGATGACTTCGTCGAAGCTGGTCTGGCGGCGGACTATGTCGAGTCCCGGTTGTACCGACTTGGGCGCGTCGTCGTAATACCAGGTGTTGAGGTTTTCAAAAGCGGCCAGTTGGGCTTTTTCAAATTTTTCATAGGCCTCGCCCTTGAGCCATGCGTCGATGTGCCGCGCCGCCTTTTTACCGTGACCGACGGCGATGGTGACGGTGCGTTCCGAGGGCACCATATCGCCGCCCGCAAACAATCCCGGATAACCTGTCATCATCTGCGCGTCGACATCGATCACGCCGTCGGATGCGATGACGATGCCGGGTACTTTCTCCAGAAACGAGGTGTCGACGTCCTGGCCCAGGGCCAGGATCAGGGTGTCAGCCTCCAGGGTTTCGAATTCTCCCGTCGGTTGCGGTCGACCGTCCGCGTCGATCTTCATCTTTTCGACGGTGAACGTAGTCTCGTCTATTTGCTTGATGGTGCGCAGCCAGTGAATGAGGATGCCTTCTTCTTCCGCTTCCGCCGCCTCAAAATCGTGGGCGGGCATTTCCTTACGCGAACGCCGGTAAACGATCATCGCTTCGTCGACGCCCAGGCGCTTGGCCGTGCGCGCCGCATCCATGGCCGTGTTGCCGCCGCCGTAAATGATGACCCGGCGGCCCAATTGCGGCGGCTCAATCCCCGTTTCCATGTCGCGCAGCACACTGGCGGCATCGAGTATTTTGCCGGCGGCGTAGGCCGGGATGTCGATCCGCTTACCCAGATGAGCACCGACGGCGATGAATATGGCGTCGAATCCCTCGGTTGCGAAGGCGGCGGGGACATCATCAACCTTGCAGTTGAGTTCCAGTTTGACCCCGAGGTCGAGGATGCGCTGGATCTCCTTGTCTAGCACATCGCGCGGCAGGCGATACTTGGGGATGCCGAAACGCATCATGCCGCCCGCCATGGGCCCGGCCTCGCGAATGGTGACGTTATGCCCCAGACGGCGCAGGTGATAGGCGGCCGACAAGCCACTCGGCCCGGCCCCGACGACAAGCACCCGTTTGCCCGTCGCCAGAAGCTCCAGGTCCGGCGTCCAGCCGTTCTTCAGGGCTTGGTCTCCTAAGAATCGTTCGACGGCGTGAATAGCGACGGCTTCGTCCAGATCGCCCCGATTGCACGCGCCTTCGCATGGATGATAGCAGACTCGCCCCATCACCGCCGGCATCGGGTTGTCGCGCATCAGCACCTGCCAGGCCGTTTCATAGTCGCCTTCTTCCGCGTGATAGAGCCAGCCCTGAATGTTTTCGCCGGCCGGGCAGGCGTTGTTGCACGGCGGCAGCCGGTCAAGATAGACCGGCTTCAGGGTGCGCCACGAACCGGTGTGATTGGCCAGAGAAGAGCCGGGGTCGAGGGTGATGGCGAAGGGAAGCTGTTTGGTCATGACGGTGCCTCTCCGTCGAGCAGGCCGAAGCGTTCGATGTTGTGATCGGCCATGCGCTGAATGGCGGCAATGCTGGCTATGTCCTTGGCGTCTTTGCGGAACAGATGGGCGAAGCGCTTTTGGATGCATAGATAGTCCTCGACCGGTACCCGGCGGCGGATTTTCGTGGCCTTTGTCACTTCCCCGTGCTCGGCCTCGAACAATGGGAACAGGCCGCTTTCGACGGCCAGTCTGGCGACGTGTATGGTCGCATCCGATGCCGTGCCCCAGCCCAGCGGACAGGGAACCATGATGTGGATGTAGCGCGCCCCTGACATACCCATGGCCTTGGTCACTTTGGCCTCTAGGTCATGCAAGTCGGCAACGGAAGCGGTCGCCACATAGGGGATGTTGTGGGCCATGGCGATCAGCGGCATATTTTTGCCGGTACCGAAGACGTTGCCAGGAGCTTCGCCGATGGCTTGGGTGGTCGCCGTGCGGGCCGCCGGCGGCGTCGCGCTGGAACGCTGAACGCCAGTGTTCATGTAGGCTTCGTTGTCGTAACAGATGTAGAGGACATCGTCGTTGCGTTCGAACATGCCGGACAGGCAACCGAAACCGATGTCGGTGGTGCCGCCATCGCCGCCCTGGGCGACGACTTTAATATCCTTTCGGCCTTTAACACGTAACGCCGCCGCGACGCCGGTGGCGACGGCCGGGGCATTTCCAAAAAGCGAATGCAGCCACGGAAGTTGCCACGATGTTTCCGGATAAGGGGTGGTGAAGACCTCAAGGCAACCGGTGGCGTTGACGGCGACCAGTTGGCCGTCGGTGGCGCGCATGGCCGTATCCAGCGCATAACGTGCGCCGAGGGCCTCGCCACAGCCCTGGCAAGCCCGGTGGCCGGAGGTGATGGCGTTGGAACGGTCCATACTGGCCTGAACCGTCCGCTTGGATTCGTCGAGCAGACGGTTGCCGACGGTGTGGGTACCGGTCTGGTAGAACTTGATGGTTTGCGGAGTGCGATCGGTCATTTGCTTAGCCCCCCGGCCTTCTGGCGCAGGATATGTTCGGCAGTCGGACCCGAACGCCTGGTTCGGCGGGCGCGGACGATTTCATGCTCGACCGCCCCGTGGTCTAGATCAAGGAACTGAAGGTCGGGCAACCTATCCTCGGCGGCCGCTTCGAAGACTTCCTGCAGGGAAGTCATGGTGATGGTTCGGCCGCCGAGGCCGGCGATGACGGTATAGACCGGCAGACTGGCGCCACGCAGCGACATGCGCACGTTGGAGGCGACGATACCGCCGAGCCCCGGGGCCAGACTTTTTTCAATGACCACGACACGTTTCGCTCCGGTCAGGGCGTCCCTTAATTCATCCAGCGGGAAGGGCCGGAACGAGCAGATGCTGACCGATCCGATGGCGGCGCCATTTTCGTGCATATGGTCGATCACTTCCTTGATGGTGCCGTTGACGGAACCCAGAGCGATGACGATGGTTTCGGCACCTTCAGTCCTGTATTCGTGAATCAATCCGCCCGATTCCCGGCCGAACACATCTTTGAAAACACCGCTGATTTCAGGGATCAGTTTCAACGCTTGTAATTGTGTGTCATTGGCCAGATAGCGCACCTCGGTGAAGGCCTCGGGACCGACCATGGCCCCGATGGAATAGGGATCATCGGGATCAAGAACCTGTACCGGCTCAAATGCTGGCAGAAAGGCGTCTACTCCCTCCTGAGTCGGGATATCCAGACGCTCGTAAGCGTGAGTCAGGATGAAGCCGTCCATACAGACCATGACCGGGCAGCTTAATTCCTCGGCCAACCGGAAGGCCTGGATGTGCAGGTCGACGGCTTCCTGGTTGGTTTCCGCATAGAGTTGAATCCAGCCAGCATCGCGCATGGACATGCTATCCGAATGGTCGTTCCAGATGTTGATGGGGGCGCCGATGGCCCGGTTGCCGATGGTCATGACGATGGGCAAGCCCAGACCGGCAGCGTTGTACACGGCTTCGGCCATAAACAGCAATCCCTGGCTGGCCGTCGCCGTGTAGGTCCTGGCCCCGGCGGCAGACGCTCCAATGGCAACCGACAGGGCGGCGAATTCCGATTCGACGTTGATGAATTCGCAATTCACCAGGGTGCCGTCCTTGACCAGCGCGCCAACCCCTTCGACGATATGGGTCTGGGGCGTGATGGGATAGGCGCAAACCACTTCCGGGCGGCACAGCGCCACGGCTTTTGCGACAGCCTCCGATCCTTCCATCTGTTTAAACATATGCGCTCTCCTGTCAGGCGGCCTTATGTTATGCAGCCTTGGCGATGTCGAAAGCTTCCGTGGCGGCGGCGACGTTGGCTTCCCCGACAGCGCCCGGGAATTTTTCCAGTATGGCCTCGGCCACTGAATTCATATGAAGCCGTCCAGAAATGGCTGCGAACCCCCCCAGCAGGGCGGCGTTGGGTACGGGGCGCTGAACGTGCTTCATGGCCAATTCCGTGGCGCCGACAATGCAAACATGATGCGGCGGAAACTTGCCAATAAAATCTGCGATGCCCAATTCAACGAAGGTGCGGGTGGAATTGATAACGATAAAACCGTCCGTCTTTAATCCCTGGAAGACGTCAACGGAATGTAACAAGGTGGTGTCCTGAATAATCAGGGCATCCGGTTCCTGAATGGGTTCGCGCAGGCGGATTTCCTTGTCGTCCAGTCGGCAGAACGACACCACGGGCGCCCCCATCCGTTCTGACCCAAAACTGGGAAAGGCCTGGGCGTGTGTGCCCTCGATGAAGGCAGCCACAGACAACAGTTCTGCGGCCGTCACAACGCCCTGTCCCCCTCTGCCGTGGATGCGTATTTGGAACATCAGATAGGTCAGCCCTTGTTTTTCGATTCTCGAGTATTGCCCTAAAGTTTTACGCACTTAGGCGCCAGGGCAGAGGCCTCTAGGCGCCAGGGCAGAGGCCTCCAGACGACGAACTAAATGCGTGATGCTAACGTAAATCACTGCGGTCGGCATTGATGGGGATCAATCATTCCTGACCGGCGAACGAATAGCCCTGTGACTGAAACGCCTGATTTTGCTGCGGGTTCAACTGATCGACGCAACACTATATCATAAACGCAAAGATGGAGTGTTGCGTCGA
>JABMOQ010000094.1 GCA_013204045.1 Rhodospirillaceae bacterium
CTGATCCAGTATGCGCCAAGCACCAAAAAGGTCTGCAAGACCCCCTTGCTGATCGTAACGCCCTGGATCAACAAGTATTATATTCTCGATCTGCGCCCTGAAAACTCGCTGATAAAGTGGGCCGTTGATCAGGGCCACACGGTATTCGTCACCTCCTGGGTCAATCCGGATGAGAAGTTGGCGGACAAGAACTTCGCCGACTACATGAAGCAAGGTATCCTTGAATCCCTGGATGCCATGGAACAGGCGACGGGCGAGAAAAGCGCCAACGTCATCGGCTACTGCATCGGCGGCACCCTGCTTGCGGCGACCCTCGCCTGGCTGCAAGCCAAAGGGGAAGCCAAGCGCATCAAGTCGGCCACCTTCCTGACCACCATGGTCGATTTCTCCGAGCCCGGCGAGCTTGGCGTTTTCATCGACGAAGAACAGCTAACCGAGCTGGAAGCCAAGATGAACAAGCGCGGCTATCTTGAAGGCTCGGAAATGGCCAACACCTTCAACATGATGCGCGACAACGATCTGATCTGGTCTTTCGTCGTCAATAACTACCTTTTGGGCAAAGACCCGTTTCCTTTCGATCTTCTTTACTGGAACGCCGATTCGACGCGGATGCCGGCGGCCATGCATTCGTTCTACCTGCGCAAGATGTATCTTGAAAACAGGCTCATCGAGGCCGGCGGCATCGAGTTTGACGGCACCCCCATTGACGTCACCACCATCAAGACCCCTTCTTATCTGCTATCGACCCGCGACGACCACATCGCGCCGTGGAAATCGACCTATGCGGCCACAAACCTTTTTTCAGGACCGACTCGCTTCGTGCTGGCGGCATCGGGTCATATCGCCGGTGTCGTCAACCCGCCGGCCCGTGATAAATACTGCCACTGGACCAATGACAAAACCCAGAAGGACCCGGACAAGTGGCTCGCTAGCGCCACCCAGGTCGAGGGTTCCTGGTGGCCGGACTGGCAGAAGTGGGTCGGCAAGTACGCCGGTAAAAAAGATATTCCGGCCCGCATCCCCGGCGACGGCAAACTGACGGCGCTTGAAGACGCGCCCGGCAGCTACGTCAAAATTTCCTCCAATTGACCCCCATCAAGGTTTCTTTCTAGCAGTCTTCCTAATCTTTCCATTATGGCAAAATTGCAATGGACGAAGGGTCTTGAGGTCGGTGTCGACGATATCGACAACGATCACCGTATTACCATCGATCAACTCAACAAACTGTCCAAGACCCTTGACGACCACGATTTCATCACCCTTTTTCTGGCCTTCGCCGATCACTTGCGCAGCCACTTTGCCCTTGAGGAAGGGTTGATGACGAAACACCTTTTTTTCGCCATCGACTGCCATACCGATGAGCACAAACGGGTGCTTGACGAAATTGATGGCATCCTCAAACAACTGGAAGCCGGCGACACGGGCACGGCGCGCAATTACGTCGACGTCGAGTTCCCTGAATGGTTTATGGTCCACCGCGCCACCATGGACACGGTCACCGCCCGGTTCCTGGCCCAAGCCATCGCCTAGTCCTTCTTGCCGTTTTCGCCGAACCCGTCGAGCAGCCTGAGCGCGGCGCTGTGCGGGTCGAGTTGACGGGACATGGCCTGATCGAGCAGCTCGGCAAAGCGGCCGTCGCGCTGGGCGTGCAGGCGTTCCCGCACCACGTCCTCGGCTGATTTCAAAATCCGCATCTCGGCGATCCGGCGCTTTCGCATATCCATCTCGCCGCTATCGCCCAAATGCCCCAAATGGCTGTCTATGGCGGACAGCAGTTCTTCGATTCCCTGCCCGCGCTCGGCACTGGTCGAAAGGACCGGAGTCTTCCAGCCTTTTGCGCCCCCGCGGCCAAGCGACAACATGCCTTGCAGATCGGCGACGGTTTTCGCCGCGTCGTCGCGATCGCATTTGGACACCGCATGGATATCGGCAATTTCCAACACCCCGGCCTTGATCGCCTGAATGTCATCGCCAAGCCCCGGAGCCGAGACGACCACCACCGTATGGGCGGCGCTGACGATATCGACCTCGTCCTGGCCGACGCCGACGGTTTCGATCAACACCACATCGAAGCCGGCAACATCCAGAATATCGACCGTATCGAGCGCCGGCCGGGCCAGCCCGCCGAGCGCCCCGCCGGTCGCCATGGAACGGATGAAAACACCGTCGTCGCCGGTCAAATCATTCATGCGCACCCGGTCGCCCAGAATCGAGCCGCCGGAAAATGGCGAAGACGGATCGACGGCGACGATGCCGACGGTGCGGCCGCTTTTACGGATTTCCAGAGTCAGCGACCTGACCAGGGTGGATTTACCGCTGCCCGGTACCCCCGTTATACCAACAACGTGGGCGCGCCCGGCGCGGCGGAAGATTTCGGCCATCAGGGCGTAGTCTTCGGGGGTCCCGGTTTCGGCTCGGCTCATCATGCGGGCGATGGCGCGCGGTTTGCCGGCAACCACATCTTCAATCAGGTTCTCGCTGTTCACGACTCGATTTCCTTTTTGTACTCGGCCGCCAGCTTGACGTAATGGGGGGCGGTATAGC
The DNA here is from genome assembly GCA_013204045.1 of Rhodospirillaceae bacterium. Lineage (GTDB taxonomy): Bacteria > Pseudomonadota > Alphaproteobacteria > Rhodospirillales > JABHCV01 > JABMOQ01. Next base: position 2,545 of record JABMOQ010000094.1, read on the forward strand.
GGATCATGTCCAGGTCGCTGTCTTTCAGGTCGCGCACATAGGCGGCCGGCGTTCCCGCCCACAACTGCCCGGAAGGCACCACCTTGCCCGGTGTCAGCAAGGCCCCGGCGGCGACCATGGCGCCGCTTTCGACCCGCGCCGTATCCATAATGGTGGCGTTCATGCCGATGAAACAGCCATCTTCCAGGGTGCAGGCATGGATCAACGCCATGTGGCCGATGGTCACGTCGTCACCGACGAAGGTGCCTTGAGTCTTGCTGGCCACATGAATAATGGTGCCATCCTGAATATTTGTGCGCGCCCCGATGCGCATGATGTTGACATCGCCGCGCAGCACGCAGTTGAACCAGATCCCCGACTGGGCGCCGATTTCCACATCACCGACAATGGTCGCGTTGGGCGCGATGAAGGCGTCTTCGGCAATGCTCGGGCCGATGCCCTTGTAAGGAAAAATAAAGCCGGTCATTCAGGGATCCTCATACCTGCAACCAGTATCGCATGGCGGCGCTGACGGCGCGCGGCCTTTCCAGCGGCGCCAGGTGGCCGCAATCCTCGATCACCACCAAGGCCGCGGCCGGAATGGCGTCGGTCATCTCCTGATGGACGCCGAGCGGCGTCAAGGCATCCTGACGCCCGCACAACACCAGCGTCGGGCAATCGACGTGGGCCAGATCGGCGCGCCCGTCCCGGCGCCCCATGATCGCCGTCTGCTGACGGATAAAAGCATCCTTGCCGACGGTTTCGGCCATTTCCGTGACCGTCCCGGTCAGCGCGGCGTCATCGAGCCGCTGCTTGTGAACGAGCATCGGCAAAAGCCGCGAGGTGACGCCCTTGAACTCGCCATGTTGCACCTGATTTATGAAACCCTGGCGGCGCTCGGTCTGCTCCGGCGTGTCGGCCAGGGCCGAGGTATCGACCAGGGCGAGGCGCGTCACCCGTTCGGGGGCCATCCGCATGATCTGCTGGGCGACGTAACCGCCCATGGACAATCCGGCCAGGGCGAAGCGTTCGGGGGCGGCGGCCAGCACCCGCCCGGCCAGGGCTTCCATGCTGTCATCGAGGGTCAGGTCGGCGACCGTGATGGCGGCCAGATCGGCCAGGGTTTCGACCTGATGGGCCCACAGACGGGCATCGCACAGAAGGCCGGGCAACAGCAGCAAGGGAGCTTTTTCAGACATCAATTAATTTCTTAATGTTTCATTATAACTATTTGATAAGAGAGCTTAATTCTTTAAATTCAGGCGTCCCGGCACGGCCCAGCCATTCGAACATGACCATCTCCGTGGTGACGATTTCGGCGCCCGCCTGACCGAGCCGATGCAGGGCCATGGCGTGGCTGTCGGGGCTGCGCGACGAAGTTGCGTCGGCGACCACGAACACCGGGTGGCCGGTGGCCAAAAGATCCATGGCCGTCTGCAACACGCAGAC
>JABMOQ010000014.1 GCA_013204045.1 Rhodospirillaceae bacterium
ACAGCCCGCCGTGCCGAAACTAAGAACAGGGGTGCCGGGAAGAAAGTGATTTAGGGGCTTTTTTTCGATGGGGTCGATGCAAAAACCGCTGGAGCGCCCGTATGTGGTCAGGACGATCTTGTCATCGACCGCGGCGCGCACGAAACAAAGGCCCCGCTGGCCGTCATGCAGCTTGCAAAACCGCGGACACAGGTCGCACTGCACCCGCCCGTCGCCCAGCCCATGCCAGAATCGCCCGGGGTGGGTGGCGCCGAATGTTTCACGTGAAACAATATCTTCCATACCCCTTGAGGTAAGCCGCCGGGGGGGTTTCGTCAACGGGGGCTTTACAGGGGCGGGGCGCGGGATTACTTAAATTATATGACATTCATCAGACCACCGGCCGTGGCCGGAACGTTCTACCCCGGCGATGCGGGGGAATTGCAGCGGTCTGTCAGGCACTACCTGGACGCCGCCGCCACACCTGCTGCCACACCATCGCCGAAAGCCATCGTCGTGCCCCACGCCGGTTATGTTTATTCCGGCGCCCTGGCCGCCGCCGCGTTTGCCCGTATTGACACTGACGCCATCACCCGCGTCGTGCTGCTTGGGCCGTGCCACCGGGTGGCGCTGAACGGGCTCGCCTTGAGCAGTGCTGCCAGCTTCCACACGCCGCTCGGCGACATTGAACTGGATACGCAATTGGCGGCGCAGATCACCGGCCTGCCGCAGGTGCAGGTGTTCGACGCCACCCACGAGCAGGAACATTCCCTGGAAGTGCAATTGCCGTTTTTGCAGGTGTTGCTGGATGAATTTACCCTGTTGCCGCTGGTCGTCGGTCAGGCCGCCCCCGATGCCGTCGCCGAAGTCCTCGACCGGGTGTGGGGCGGGCCGGAAACCCTGATCGTCATTTCCACCGACCTTACCCATTTCCTTGACTACCACAGCGCACAGACCGTGGATGCCGCCACCTGCAAGGCGGTCGAAAACCTCGACTCCGAGTCCATCGGCGACGATCAGGCGTGCGGGCGGATGCCCTTGAAAGGGCTGCTGACGCTGGCCAAAAATCGCGGCATGGCGGTCGAGACCATCGGCCTCTGCAATTCCGGCGATACCGCCGGGACAAAGGACCGGGTCGTCGGCTACGGGGCCTGGGCATTTTACGAGGCCACCCCATGACCGATGTCGAAGACGCCTTCGAAACGGCAACACGGGCCTTGCTGGCCAGCCACGGCGATGCCCTGCTCGAACTGGCCCGGGCTTCGCTGGTCCATGGCCTGGCCCATGGCGAACCGCTGCCCATCTCCGCCGAAGGCCTGCCGGCCGATCTGGCGGCGGACGGCGCCTGCTTCGTCACCCTTAAACTGGATGGTCAATTGCGCGGCTGCATCGGCTCGCCGGAGGCGCGGCGTCCGCTGGCCGTTGATGTGGCCGAGAACGCCTACGCCTCGGCCTTCCGTGATAACCGCTTCAAGCCCCTGACCACACGCGAGCTGGATGGCCTGAGCCTGTCAATTTCCGTACTCAGCCCCAAGGTCGAGATGACCATCACCGACGAGGTCGACCTGCTGCACCAATTGCGCCCCGGTATGGATGGCCTTATCATCGAGGACGGCGGACGGCGCGCCCTGTTCCTGCCGTCGGTGTGGCGACAGCTGGACAAGCCGCAACAATTCCTGGCCCATCTGAAGGCCAAGGCCAGCATCCCCGCCGATCATTTCTCGCCCGGCTTCAGGGCCTGGCGGTTCATTGCCGAGGAAATATACTTGGACAAGGTTGAGGCCTGAGCCATGAAAACATTTCTCTATGTACTGTTGGCAGCCCTGCTGGCGACCACATCTGCCGGGGCGACCACCGAGAAAACCTGGAACAAGGCCGAAATCTGGGTGAAAACCCCGGACGGCAGCTTTTTCAACAGCCACATGGATGATCTGCGCCTGCAGGCGCGCCTCAACGGCATGGCCCAAAAAATGCCGACGGTGGTGTTCTTCCACGACTGCGGCGCCAACCGCAAGATGGCAGGATGGCATTACGCACGGTTTCTGGCCCGCGCCGGGTTCGCCGTTATCCTGCCCGACAGCTTTGCCCGACCGGGCCGACCGGTAACTTGCGAGCACTGGCAGCAGACGCCCCTTGCCGGCGCCCCCGTGAACCAAGTCCACGCCCTGCGCCTGCAGGAAATCGCCTATGCCGCAGAGCAGGCAAAAACCCTGGCGTGGGTCGATACCGCTAACCTGTTCGTTATGGGCCATGGCGAGGGTGGCGACGCCGTCGCCGCTTTCGATAACGGCGCCTTCAAGGCGCGGGTTATCAGCGGCGCCCTGTGCCGGTGGGGGATCGGGGCCAAAAGCGGCTCGCCGGTCTTGTTCGTGGCCTCCCGGCAAGACCGCCTGTTGGCAGACCGGACCACCACGGGGTGCGCCGAACGGGCCGGCAAGACGGCATACCGCCAGATTCTTTTCCCCGGATTCCAACATGATACGTCGAGCCTTCCAGAGGCCCGAGCCGCCGTTATTGATTTCTTAAAGGCCGAGACCTTACGTTGAGTTGGGCTAAAAACAGGAATGATGGAGCAATGACGTGACCGTAAATATTTCGATCGCGCTGATGGAACAGATCGGCAATCTGGCCAAATCCGCCGGACGCGAAATCATGAAAGTCTATGAAAGTGATTTCAAGGTATACGAGAAGGACGATAAATCCCCGGTGACCGAAGCCGACACCATCGCCGAAACCCTGATCACCCGATCCATCCGCGAAGGTGTCACCGCCCAGTATCCGATCATCGGCGAAGAAGCCTTCGCCGCCGGCACGGCGCCGGACGCTGGCGACGGTCCGTTCTGGCTGATTGATGCGCTGGACGGCACCAAAAGTTTTGTCGCCAAAAGCGACGAGTTCACCGTCAACATCGCCCTGATTGAGGCCGGGCAGCCGGTCCTTGGCGTCGTCCACGCCCCTGCCTTGGGCGAGACATACTGGGGCAGCCGCAGCGGCGCGTTCGCCGAAAGCGGCGGTGAGGTGGCGGCGCTGATCTCGTGCCGGATACCTGAAGAAGACGGCCTGGTCGTCATCGCCAGCCGCAACCACCGCACCCCCGAACTTGAAGCCTTCATTTCTGAATTGAATGTCAAAAGTGCGGCCAGCGTCGGCAGCTCTTTGAAATTTTGCCGCATCGCCAGTGGCGACGCCGACATCTACCCGCGTTTGGGCCGGACCATGGAATGGGATACCGCCGCCGGACACGCCGTGGTCATGGCGGCCGGTGGTTCGGTCTGCACCCTGGACGGCGATCCGCTGGCTTACGGCAAGGTCGGTTTCGAAAATCCGGACTTCGTGGTACGCGGCCTGGAGCCTGAAAATGTGTAGTCACAAATCAGTGATTTTCAAGTCTTGATCTTTCTTTTTTTGAGGCGCAACATATGCGTATGGTCACCGGGAAACCGGGCCATGCATTAGCCGCCGTAATCCTTTACGGTGACTGCAGCGCAGGGTCATTACCGCGGATGGTCCCGCCAAAAGCAGCAAGAGAGTAGCAAGGAGCCGTCGGCTGGTCCGGCGGCTCTTTTCGTAGTAGAACCGCTTCCATGAGCGACATCTTGCACCCCGCCAACGAACAATCCATCGCCGCCGCCGCCACGGCTTTGAACGAGGGTGGGCTGGTGGCGTTCCCGACCGAGACCGTTTATGGCCTGGGAGCCGACGCCACCAGTGATGGTGCCGTCGCCGCCGTATTCGCCGCCAAGGGCCGGCCCCGGTTCAATCCCCTGATCATCCACTTCGCCGATGCCGATGCGGCGCGCCGTGCCGTCATCTTCAATGATCACGCCGACACCCTGGCAAAGGCCTTGTGGCCCGGCGCCCTCACTCTCGTCTTGCCGCGCACCAAAGACTGCCCGGTGTCGCTGCTGGCCAGCGCCGGGCTCGACACCCTGGCCGTGCGGGTGCCCGATCACCCAGTCGCACATGAATTTCTTAAAGCCTGTGGCAGCCCGGTTGCGGCACCGAGTGCCAATCCTTCGGGCCGGGTCAGCCCGACCACGGCGAACCACGTGCTGGAAAGCCTGGGCGAGGCTGTAATCATGATTCTGGACGGCGGCCCTTGCGCCGTCGGCCTGGAATCGACAGTGGTCGACGTAAGCGGCGAGGCCCCGGCCCTGCTCCGCACCGGCGGTATCACCCAGGATGCCATCGAGGCGCTGATTGGACCGCTGCTGGTCGCCGGGTGCGACGACGCCGCGCCAAAATCCCCCGGCATGATGAGCCGCCACTACGCGCCGTCGATCCCCATCCGCATCAATGCCGAAACCGCCAATCCGGGCGAGGCGTTGCTCGGCTTCGGCCCAAACGCGCCGCGCCGCAGCCCCAACCTGAGCCGCAGTGGCGACCTGAACGAAGCGGCGGCCAACCTGTTCGCCATGATCCGCATGCTCGACCAGCCCGGCATGAGCGGCATCGCGGTCATGAAAATCCCCGACACCGGCCTTGGTATTGCTATAAATGACCGGCTGAGAAGGGCGGCATCAAAATCATGACCAAATATTCCCAAACCATCGACCACATCCGCGACGCCGTCGGTGAGGCGGGCTGGATCGGCCCCGACGATCCCGGCTTCGCCCCCTATGTTACCGAGCAACGAGGCCTGTTTCAGGGATCGTGCGCCGGCATTGCCCGCCCGGCCAGCACCGACGAGGTCGCCCGCGTCGTCACCTTATGCGCCGCCGCCGGCCTTGCCATCGTGCCGCAAGGCGGCAATACCGGACTGGTCGGCGGCGCCGTGCCCGACTTTCCAGACGGTGACGGCATCGTGCTGGCGACAGGACGCATGAACCGCATTCGCCACATCGATGCCCTGAACCGCACCATGACCGTCGAAGCCGGCGTCGTGCTGGCCGACATTCAGGCAGCGGCGACCGAGGCCGGGGCGCTGTTTCCCCTGAGCCTGGGGGCCGAGGGCAGTTGCCAGATCGGCGGCAATCTTTCGACCAATGCCGGCGTGGTCCAGGTGCTGCAC
>JABMOQ010000095.1 GCA_013204045.1 Rhodospirillaceae bacterium
AATTACGCTGCATGGCGTAGATGGCCTGAGCTTTCAGGGGGAGCGTCAGGATCTGGAAGAAATGCTCGGCAACCTGATGGACAACGCCTGCAAGTGGGCGAAATCGGAAGTTCGTGTCCATGGCCGTAAAGAGGGCTCCTGGCTGATGCTAACCGTCGAGGACGACGGCCCCGGAATTGCCGAGCACGAACTGTCGACCGCCATTGACCGAGGCCGACGTCTCGATGAAACGACCGTCGGCAGCGGCCTCGGGTTGTCCATCGTCGGCGATGTGGCCGAACTTTATGAGGGCAAACTGGAGCTGTCGCGCTCTGACATTGGCGGCCTGGCGGCCCGCCTGCGTCTGCCGGCCGGATAATGAACCACACCTGGGCGCCCCAGCGCCCTAACCCACACCTGGGCGCCCTAGCGCCCTAACCCACACTAAGGGGTGTTGCCAATCCCCCCCCTAATGACGATAACTCGCACCAAATTCGGGCCAAAGACCGATAATCAGGGGAGAGTTTTCAGCCATGTCACAGTTTAAAACCATTGATGATCTTGATGTTGCCGGCAAGCGGGTGCTGATGCGCGTCGATTTGAACGTCCCCATGAAGGACGGAAAGGTCACCGATACGACACGCATCGATCGCGCCGTGCAAACCATAAACGAGCTGTCGAACAAGGGCGCCAAGGTGATCGTTATTTCCCATTTTGGGCGGCCCAAGGGTCAGGTGGTGCCTGAAATGAGCCTGGCCCCGGTGGCCAAGGCGCTGGCGCAAGCCTGCGGCCGGCCGGTCGGATTCGCCACCGACACGGTGGGGGAAAATGCCCGTCTGCAGATCAGTGAAATGGAAGACGGCGATATCGTGATGCTGGAAAATCTGCGCTTTAACCGGGGCGAAGAGGAAAACGACAAGGCTTTTACCGTCGAGTTGTCAAAACTTGGCGACGTCTATGTCAGCGACGCGTTTTCGTGCTCCCACCGGGCCCACGCCTCGACCGAAGGGCTGGCCCATCTGCTGCCGGCTGCGGCCGGGCGCCTGATGCAGGCGGAAGTCGAGTCGCTCTCCGCCGCCCTGGAAAATCCGGTCTCTCCGGTTGCCGCCGTGGTCGGTGGGGCCAAGGTATCAACCAAGATGGAAGTGCTCGGTAATCTTGCGGCCAAGGTCGATATGCTGATTATCGGGGGCGGCATGGCCAATACGTTCCTCTATGCGCAAGGCATCGATGTGGGCAATTCTTTATGCGAAAAAGATATGGCTGACGCGGCCCGTGAAATTCTGGGGCGGGCTGAAAAAGCCGGCTGCCAGGTCGTGCTGCCGAAGGATGCGGTGGTGGCCCGCGAATTTAAAGAAGGCGCGGACTGTGAAACAGTTGATCTAAACGCCATTCCATCCGATGCCATGATGCTGGATATCGGTCCGGCCTCGATCGCCGATGTTACCGCCAAGCTCGAAGGGTGCAAAACCCTGGTCTGGAACGGCCCATTCGGAGCCTTCGAAATTCCGCCGTTTGATGCGGGCACCAATGCGGTCGCGCAAGCTGCGGCCCGGCTGACAAAAGAAGGCAAGTTAATTTCCGTTGCCGGCGGCGGTGATACGGTGGCGGCCCTGGCCCATGCCGGCGTGAGCGACAGTTTCACATATATATCGACGGCCGGCGGGGCTTTCCTGGAATGGATGGAAGGCAAGAAGCTGCCCGGCGTCGAGGTTCTGCGCAAGTAATCAGACGTTTCCGGAGTCGCCCTCACCCTCGCCCGGCACGCTGCCTATCTGCAACTGGTCCTGCATTTTGTGGACCAGTTGGTCGAGCATGCTGCGCAGGTTTTCCGACTGTTGCAAAAGGTCGGTGGTGACCTCAAGGGCATCGGCCGAGGTGGTGCGGGCAATGCCCAGTGCCGCTTCGCGGGCGCTGCGGATGATGGCGGCAATATCGCGCACGGCCCATGTTGCCTGAGATGCCTCGGCACGAATAATGTCGAAACGTTTGGTAACGCCGGATATTTTTTCGCGTTCATCGCCGCTTTCTCTGGTGCCCTGTTCGTCACCGGGCAAGACCACGAAGCCGGGCGTTTTCTTGCCATCATCCGTGTCCTGGGGCGGCATGTCGACGACCAGCATATCGGCCTGGCGGGCGATCGATCCAATCAGGGATGAAATATTTTCGATCTTGTCGGCGGCATCGGTCAGGTTGCGAATCAGGTTTCCCGTTCTTTCGGCTTCTTCCGCAGCTTCTGTCACGCCTTGCGATGATAACGCGACCTGCTGGCTGATCCTGGAAATGGTGTCGATAGGGGCCGGATGGTGTTCCGCTTTTTGTTCTTCCACGATCTCCGCCGCCAGATTTTTTTTCGGGGCGGCCTGTTTCTGGGTAATGTCCTCGGCGGTGGCCTCGATGATCTTGCGCAGAAGTTGAACTTCGGCGATCGCCTCACGGCCATTATCCAGTTCGGGTTTTTGTGATTCCAGGTCGCGGCGCAACCAGTTCGCTTCCGCCGTTGCCGCGCGCCCGCGCTCGGCTTCCACCTTGGCTTTTTTCATGCCTTCGCGCAGCTTGGTGATTTCGCCAATATCTTTTTTTAATGCTGAAAAGGCGCGCATGATGTCACCGGTTTCGTCATCGTTGCCAAGTCCGCCGATAATGATATCGGTTTTGCCATCAGCCAGGTGACGCCCGATACTGGCCGCCACCTCGACCGGGGCTGTGACCGAACGAATGACCATCGCCCCAACGAGCACGAGCAACAGGATCAGCCCCGAAGTGCCGCCGCCCTGCAACACCTTTAGAATTTTTCGCCGTTCACGGGCGGCGCTGATGGTCTCGGCCAGGTTGCGTCTGGAATAAGTAACGATCCCCTCGACGCTGGGGCTCATGTAGGAAATAATCTCGGCCAATCGATCAAGCTTGCTTGTCCGGGCAATCATTCGCCCCTTCGCATAGGCGGCCAGTTTGTCCTGGTAGGCGTTCATCAGAACTTCCAGCGCCCCTTTGTCATTGCCGGGTAGTGGAATCGCTAATAGCAGCCTGGAAAATTCCTGGGCCTGTTTTTCCATATTGACCAGCGTTACGGGCCGGCCGTTTTCAATGAAGGCCATTTCCATGGCCCGAATAGATTTCATGGCGCTGTTAAGGCCGAGCATGTTGAAATCAGCAAGCAATTTTTCGAGTGAGCGCGCCGCTTCGCGCATTTCCAGCTCCAGCCCTGTCAGGTCCGGCGGTGTATTTTTTTGTACGATTTTCTTGCCAAAGGATTCCGAATATTGGGCCAGCGCTTCGCTCAACGTGGTGATGTGCTCCTTGACAGCCTTTGAGTCGTTGCGGTTGTAAAGCCGGTCCAGGCTTTTCACGATGGCTGCCGCATGCTTGGTATGTTCGGCGCCATAGGCCTTGAGGGTGGCGACGGCGGCGATATTTTCCTGGTCGCTTCGCTTGCTAGTCTTGAGGCGCAGCACGGCGAGCGCCAGGTCGGTCCCTTCGGCGCGAAATTGCCAGATAGCGTTTTCAATTTCGGCGCTTAATTGCGCCAGTTCGTGGGCCTGGCTGAGTCGGGCATCGATGGCCGCCAGCTCCCGGTCGGCCTGAAATAGCCCAAACCCCCCCAGGGTCAGGGCGATGAGGCCGGCGAATGTGAACAGGTTGATGCGCGCCTTTAGCCCGATTCCACCCATGAAAGTACGGTCGCGAAAATTACCGACCGACGGCGTTATTGTACTCAGCCGTTCGGCATTTGAGATGCTGGAGTCGGCGGCGTTTTTCGTATCCGCGTTTGGCGCAGGCTCACCCTGATCGGACATCTTCCCCTCCCGGACCCTTGATAACGAGGCATTCTATAGGAAAATCAGCACATTGTGGAAAAAATCGTATCGCCCTCCAAGGCTCGCCAAAGCCCGGAGAAAAAAGACCGATTCACTTTTAAAGTCAAATCTGCCATAATTTGCGCCTTCGGCAGAATGCCGGACGCCCGGCAGAAAGTTGGGCGTCTTCAGAAGTAGAAGGAGACCAGAATGGATTTCAACCCGGCTGATGTGCCGGCGAACTTCAATCTTGCGGTCGAGTCCCTGAAGGAGACTCTGCAGCATGAACAGAACGCCGTCGCAGCCCTTTCCCTAAGAGCAGATAACCCGCCCGACTCCGGACGGCCCATGAACGGTGCCCGCTACAGTGCCGGCGCGGATCGGGGGTTTAGCGTCGATACCGACGCCTGAGTCCCCTGCGGCTCTGCTGATGTCTAGCCACGCGCTGGCCCGTATTGGGGCGGTGGGGCTTGTTTTTGTGCGTTTTATAGATTCCGTTAACTATTTCCCGGCATCTTAGGCACCATGAGCTCGATTACCGGAATTCCAGGCAGTATTCCCGCCCGCACCATCGCCCTGACGAAGGAGCGACCGCGTGGCTATGATTCCGCCGAAGAGGTAAAAAACCGCGCTGGCGCGACGACCAGCAACGAGACAGCGGCCGAACGGCGGGCGCTAAATCGTCTCGATAAGGTTCTCGATGCCCACCGTCCGCCACGCTCGGATGTGCCTCGGGGCTTTTATATCGACCTCAATATCTAGAGCAATTCCGGGCGTATATTTTTTTCTGCGTTTGCTGCTACACTGCCCGGCATGAGAAAAAGAATAGTCCCCCCCGCATTTTCATTTGCTGTGGCCCTGGTTTCTGCCGCCATGCTTTTTGCCAGCGACGGCATGGCCCAGGAAACGAAAACCAAAATCCTGAAATACGATAAAGACGGCAGGGTCATCGGCTACGACGACGGCACTGTCGCCAGCCCGGAAAATGGCGAGTCAGGCAGCGGCGGCACCGGCGGCAAGACATTCAACCCCGATACATCCTTTGAAGAAGGCGAGTTGATCGTCATCAATCCGCCGCAAGGGTTCGCATCCGGCATTCGCAGCCTCGGATACTCGGTGGTCGAAACAATCAATATGAGAGAGTTAAAAATAGTCGTGCAACGGTTACGCATTCCGGCGGACAAATCCGTGCCCAAGGCGTTGAAAGAATTACGCCAGCGATACCCCCGCCTCGAGATCGACGCCAACCACCAGTTTGATCCGTCGGCCGGGGTCGAGTTTCCGAATAAAATCGCCCGTGCCCTGATCCGTTGGGACAAGGCACCGGAGACCTGCGGCAAGGGCATCAGGATCGGCATGATTGATTCCGGCGTCGATATTACGCACCCCGCCTTCAAGGGCCAGAATATTGTCTTCAAGTCGTTCCACAAGGAAGGCCGCGAGCCCGGCCCCAGCGACCACGGCACGGCAGTCGCCGGGATCATTGCCGGGCGTGCGGAGTGGGGCGGCTTGTTACCCGGCGCCAGTCTTTATGCCGCCAACATGTTTGAAATCAACGAGGAAGGCCGCAAGGTCGGCAATGCCATCGGCCTGCTTAAGGCAGCCAACTGGCTGATCAACGAGAAGGTCGACGTTATTAACCTCAGTGTCGCCGGCGCCGACAACAAGGTCCTGAAAAAAATATTCGATCAGGCCCTGGCCAAGAATATGGTCATGGTGGCGGCCGCCGGAAACTGGGGGCGCTCCGACAAGCCGGCATACCCGGCCGCTTACAACGGTGTTGTTGCGGTGACGGCGTTAAGCATGGAGGGCCTGATCTATCAAAAGGCAAACACCGGCAAGTACATCGATTTCGCGGCCCCCGGGGTGAGCATTTATACGGCGGCACCGGGCGGTGGTGGCCGCCTGCAAAGCGGCACCTCGTTCGCCACGCCCTTTATCACGGCGATGATGAGCCTTGAAATGGCGGCCGGGAAAGGCCGCACGGCGGCGGCCCTGGATAAGGCGCTGATGTCTTATGTGAAGGATCTGGGGGTGCCGGGCCGAGACAATGTTTTCGGTTGGGGCTTCGTTCGCCGACCGCCCAAGTGTTGAATTGGAACAAGAAAGGCCGGCTCTCTTGCGAGAACCGGCCTGACTTAAGTGAGAAGTTCAGGGTGGTAACTTCTCTAAGGCGGGGATGCTCCTTAATGTTTAAGGAGTATCTGGAAGTTGGCCGCAGAGATATGTGACGGCGGTCACAGTTGCTTGTTTTTTCTGAATTATTTTAATTTTCCGCAGATTTTTGCCATTTTTTTGGCTGTTTTTTATGCCCGGAAAACCTGAATCGGCTCTTTAATCCAGCCCCACCAGGCCACGGGCAAAGGGGCGGGCCTCAAATGGGCGCAAATCATCGGCGCCCTCGCCGACTCCGACGGCGTGCATGGGCAGCCCGAATTTTTCCGCCAGCGCCACGACCACACCGCCGCGCGCCGTTCCGTCCAGCTTGGTCATGATCAGGCCGCTGACATCGACCATGTGGCGAAAGGTTTCAACTTGCGAATGGGCGTTCTGGCCGACGGTGGCGTCGAGCACAAGTATGCAGTCGTGGGGCGCGGTGTCGTCGATCTTGCGAATGACGCGGATAATTTTTTGCAGTTCCGCCATCAGGTCAACTTTATTTTGCAGCCGGCCGGCGGTATCGATCAACAGCACATCAGTACCTTCGGCGCGGGCCCGGGTCAGCGCGTCGAACGCCAGCCCGGCGGCATCGGCGCCGGGGGTGGATGCGACGACCACAGCTCCGGTACGTTCCCCCCAGATCTGCAATTGCTCGACGGCGGCGGCGCGAAAGGTATCGGCGGCGGCCAGCATGACGGTGCTGCCGTCCTCAATCAGTTGTTTGGCCAGCTTGCCGACGGACGTGGTCTTGCCACTGCCGTTGACGCCACAGACCAGCACCACATGAGGCTTCAGGCCGGGGTCGGGGACAAACGGCATGGCCACGGGCTCAAGGATCTTTGCTATTTCGTCGGCCAGGGCGGCCTTGATTTCGTCCGGCGCGACTTCTTTGTCGAAGCGGGCCTTGCCGATGAGTCTGGCGACGCGCGCCGCCGTGGCGACGCCCAGGTCGGCACTGATAAGGGCTTCTTCAAGTTCCAGGATCGCGGCATCATCGATGCGGCGCTTGGTGAAGGTCTCGGTGATGGGGGTGGTCAGCTTGCCTGACGTTTTGCGAAGGCCCTGCTTCAGGCGCTGCAGCCAGCCGGTTTTTTTGCCGTCGCCAGCTTCGTCGTCAGTCTCGCTCATGCCGCCAGCCCGGCGATCAGCCGTCCCTGTTTCAAGTCGGCGGCTTCGATGCGGGCCTCGACGATGGCGCCGATGGGGGCATCGAACGTCAGCTCGACCGGGGCGAAGTGCTCGCTCATTCCCCGGTGGTCGCGCTCTATAAGCACCTGGGCCAGGCCACCGACACGGGACATCAGGTATTGCTGCATCTGTTTGTCGCCGGCGGCCCGAAGGCGCGCCGCACGCTCTTTGACGCGTTCACCCGGAACCCGCGGCATTTTTTCCGCCGCCGTACCGGGGCGCGGCGAATAGGGAAACACATGTAAATAGGTCAGGCCGAATTCTTCGATGGCGGCCAGGGTATTTTCAAACATGGCGTCGGTTTCGGTCGGGAAGCCGGCAATAAGATCGGCGCCGAAAACCGCGTCGGGGCGGGCGGCGCGGGCCCGTTCGATCACCGCCTTGGCATCGTCCCGGCTGTGGCGGCGCTTCATGCGTTTCAGCACCATGTCATCGGCGGCCTGCAGGCTCAGGTGCAGGTGCGGCATGAAGCGCGGCTCATGGGCCAGCAGCTCGAAAATACCGTCGTCGATGGCCGCCGGGTCTAGCGAGGTTATGCGCAGGCGCAATAGGCCTGGGACCTGATCCAGAATTTGCCGCGCCAGTTGGCCCAAGGCAGGGACTCCAGCGGCGTCATGTCCGTATGAGCTGACATCGACGCCGGTCAGCACCACCTCGCCGTGGCCGGTTGCAACAAGGGTGCGGACCTGCTCGACGATACGCGCCGGGGCAACCGAACGGTTGCGGCCGCGGGCGAATGGAATGATGCAGAAGGTGCAGCGATGGTCGCAGCCCTGCTGCACCTGAACGAAGGCGCGGGTGCGTTCGCTTATCCCGGAAATCATCGGGGCTTCGATGGTCGTCGCATCCATAATGTCGGACACCACTATTTCTGCACCATCATCGGCCAGCAGGTTGGCGTCCAGTTTTTCGGCGTTGCCGAGAACCCGCGTCACCTCGTCCATGTCGGCGAAGGTTTGCGGGGAAAGTTGCGCGGCGCAACCGGTGACGATGATGCGGGCCGACGGATTTTCCCGGGCCAGCTTGCGGATGCTCTGGCGGGCCTGGCGTTCGGCTTCCGATGTCACGGCGCAGGTGTTGACGATAATGGTGTCCTCCAGCCCGGCGGCGAGGGCGCCGTCGCGGATCATTTCCGATTCCAGGGTGTTAAGGCGGCAACCAAGGGTGACGACGCGGGGGGCGGTCATTTTTTTAAACCAGCAACGATAGATCAAGGGTGCCGGCATAGCTGACGGCGGTCGGGCCGGTCATGGATACGTGGCCATCGGGCATCCATTCCAGGTGCAGGGTGCCGCCGTTCAAGAACACCGCCGCCTTGCGCCCGATCAGTCCGCGCCGGTGGGCGGCGACCATGGTGGCGCAGGCCCCGGAGCCACAGGCCCGGGTTTCGCCGACGCCGCGTTCCCAGACGCGCAGGCGGATTTCCGTCTCCGATACAATCTCGGCGGCCTCCACATTGGTACGCTGGGGGAACAGGGCGTGGCGCTCGATGACGGGCCCGTGGGTTTCCAAATCGATGCCGCCTGCGTCGTCGACGAAAAACACGGCGTGAGGATTGCCCACGTTGACTGCCACCGGGTCCTGCAACGGCCCCGACCCGATTCCCAGATGCAGGGTATCGATGGCTTGGCCGAGGGGAATATCGCGCCAGTCCAGATGGGCCAGGCCCATGTCCACGGTAATCATGCCGTCGGTGCCGGCTTCGGCATCCAGCAGTCCGGCCACGGTCTCGATGATCGTATGTTTATTGCCGGTTTCATCCATAATCATTTGGGCGATGCAGCGGGTCGCGTTGCCACAGGCCTCGGCCTCGCCGCCGTCGGCGTTGAGGATGCGCATAAAGGCATCCGCATGACCGTCTTTGGGCGGCTCCAGGACGATCAGCTGGTCACAGCCGACGCCGGTGCGCCTGTCGGAAATGGCCCGCGTCTGCTCCGGGTTAAGCAAGATGGACGTCTGGCGTCCGTCAATTACGACGAAGTCGTTGCCGAGGCCGTGCATCTTGATAAAGGTAAGTCCGTTCATAAGGCGGTTAATATGTCCATTAAGCGGCGGAAGTCCACCGTTTCAATTATTTTTGGTGCGCGGCGAAAAAATGTTTCACGTGAAACATTGCCTGATCGGGGCCATGACCATGGCCGGCGCCGACCGGGCAGGCGCGCCGCGCCAGACAGGCTTTTTCAAAACATTGCTGGCCCGATGGTGTTTCCAGATGCCCGATACAGGCCGGCACATCGTAGCTGCCTTTTGCGAAAGCCCCGACCGGGCATGCCGTCAGGCAGGGCCGATCGGGGCACGCCAGGCACGGCGACGGAACCGGGATGATGGGCGCAATCTCTATCTTTTCCGGGATCACCAGGGCCCCGCGATAGCCCAGCCACAGGCCGAATTCCGGGTCGATCAGCGGCCCGATGGGGGACCGGTGCAGGCTGCGGGCGCGCATGGCCCAGGCCTGAAACGGCAGATACGGCGGCCCGTCGAAGGGGAACAGGGCGCGGCCCCCCAGCTTGCCCGCGATTTGGCCCAACGTGCGCCGCGACCAGGCATCCAGCGGGTTGGGCTCTCGTTCATCCCGGGTTTCGGCGGAAAACACCCGCCACATGTCGGGTCCGGCGCCGCCGACCAGCACAACGGTGGTGGCGGCCAGGTCCCCGGCCCCCGGCACCGGCTCGTCCAAAGCCGGGTGGAAGGCCCCCAAGGACCTGAGGCCGAAGGGTTCGAGCGCGGTTTCGATGTCGGTCACTAGCATGGGTTTATTTAACCCCGGCAGGGCTTGACTTGATAGCCCCTGATCCATAAATTGCGCCGCAACACCGAAGCCCATGAATCACTTTCGCCTCATGGGGCGCCGCCAGTCCGCGAGTTTCGCGCACTGGCGCATTTTCGTTTGGTTTTTTGAGACGGGTAAAGACAAAGATATGTTCGACAGCCTGACCAGTAAACTGGGTGACATATTCGACGGCCTGACAAGGCGCGGCGCGCTTTCTGCCGCCGATGTCGAGGCCGCCCTGCGGGAGGTTCGCGTCGCCTTGCTGGAGGCAGATGTGGCCCTGGCCGTGGTCAAGGACTTCATCGCCCAGGTCCAGGAACGCGCCGTCGGCGAAGACGTGCTGCGCTCGGTGACTCCGGGCCAGATGGTCATCAAGATCGTCCACGACCACCTGGTCGAGATGCTGGGTGGCGACGATGAATCGGCAGCCATTGACGGCGTCGGTATCAATCTGGCCGGCACCGCCCCGGTCGCGGTGTTGATGGTCGGCCTGCAAGGTTCCGGCAAGACGACGACCAGCGCCAAGCTGGCCTTGCGCATCAAGAAGCGCGCAAAAATGAAGGTGCTGATGGCGTCCCTCGACGTCTATCGCCCGGCCGCCCAACAACAGCTGGCGGTGCTTGGGCAGCAGACCGATGTTGCGACGTTGCCGGTGATCATGGGCGAACAGCCGCTGGCCATCGCAAAACGCGCCATGGATACAGGGGCCAAAGAAGGCTTCGACGTTGTCGTGCTGGATACCGCCGGTCGGCTGCACATCGACCAGGAATTGATGGACGAGGTGGCGGCCGTCAGCCAGGCGACCAATCCCATCGAAACGTTGCTGGTGACCGACGCCATGACCGGCCAGGACGCGGCCAATATCGCCAAAGAATTCAATGACAAGATCGGCGTCACCGGCATCGTGCTGACCCGGGTTGACGGTGATGCGCGCGGCGGGGCGGCGCTTTCCATGCGTGCCGTCAGCGGCTGCCCGATCAAGCTGATGGGCGTCGGTGAAAAAGTCGATGCGCTGGAAACCTTCCAGGCCAGGCGCATCGCCGGGCGCATTCTCGGCCAGGGCGACATCGTCGGGCTGGTCGAAAAGGCCGCCGAAACCATCGACCAGGAAGATGCCGAAAAACTCGCCAAAAAAATGATGAAGGGGGACTTCACCCTGGAAGATATGGCGACGCAGCTTAAGCAGTTGCGCGGTATGGGCGATGTGGGCGGGCTGATGGGCATGATCCCCGGCATCGGCAAAATGAAAAAGCAGATGGCCGGCGCCAACATTGACGACAAGATGCTGGCCCGCCAGCAGGCCATTTTGTCGTCCATGACGGCACAGGAACGGGCCCGGCCAAAATTGCTCAACGGGTCCCGGCGCAAGCGCATCGCGTCCGGCTCCGGGACCTCGGTACCGGAAGTAAACCGGCTGCTCAAGCAGTTCAAGCAGATGGGCCAGATGATGAAGAAGATGGGCAAGATGGGCAAAAAAGGCCTGATGGGTATGGGCGGCGGCTTGCCGCCCGGCATGATGCCACCGGGTATGCCGCCCGGGCGATGAATTTTAGTTTCTGACGATTTTTATGTTTTCACCACAACAAGGAATACCAATAAGATGTCTTTGAAAATCAGACTTTCCCGCGCCGGCGCCAAGAAACGCCCCTACTATCATATCGTCGTCGCCGATTCCAGAAGCCCCCGCGACGGGCGCTTCATCGAACGGGTTGGCGCCTATAACCCGATGGTCGAAAAGACTCATCCGGAACGCCTGATGCTGAAGGAAGATCGCATCAAGTACTGGGTGGGGGTTGGCGCCCTGCCGACCGACCGGGTGGCACGTTTCATGGCCGATTCCGGTCTTGGTAAAAAGCCGGTGCAGCATGAGCAGACCAAACAGCACCTGCCGCGCGCCAAGACCTTGGAACGCCTGAAGGAAAACGAAGAAGCCAGCAAGGCCAAGGCAGAAGCTGCCGCCGCCGCGGCCGCGGCCCCGGCCCCGGAACCGGAAGAAGCCCCCGCCGAGGAAGCGCCTGCGGCAGAAGCAGCGCCTGCGGCAGAAGCAGCGGCTCCGGTAGAAGCCGTGGCAGAAGCAGCGCCGGCGGCAGACGAAGCGCCTGCGGCAGACGAAGCGCCTGCGGCAGACGACAAGGCCTAAGGCAGCCATGGCGTCTTCGGACACCGATAAGGCGTTGCTCTGCGTCGGGGCGGTCACCGGGGTCCGGGGTCTCAAGGGCGAGGTCCGGATCAAGAGTTTTACCGGCGATCCGAAAGCCATCGGCGATTACGGCGCGCTTTTTGATGAAACCGGCACCAAGGCCTATCGGCTGAAGGTGACCGGGCTGGTCAAGGGCATGGTGATGGCGCGTTTTGAAGGCGTCAACGACCGCGATGCCGCCGAGGGTTTGAAAGGGCTGACGCTGTTTGTGCCACGGGATGCCTTGCCGGAGGCCGGCGAAGACGAGTTCTATCACGCCGACCTGGTCGGCTTGGCCGTAGAGCTGGTTGATGGCGAGGTGTTGGGCACGGTCCAGGAGGTCCATGATTACGGGGCCGGGGCCGGGCTGGAGATAAGTGGCGGCGTGCGCGGTACGGTCATGGTGCCGTTTACGCGGGCCGTCGTGCCGATGGTTGATATAGCCGGGCGGCGAATGATTGTCGACCCGCCGCCGGGGCTGCTGGAGCCCGGCCAGCCGGAAGGCCCGGAGGACGCGGAAAGAGACCAAAAAGGACGCACGTAAATGGGCCAAAAGCCTTGGAATGCAACGGTTCTGACCCTATATGAAGAAATGTTTCCGGGGCCGCTGGGGTGCTCGCTGGCGGGCCAGGGTCTTAAAGATGGGGTCTGGGTGCTGGAAACGGTGGACATTCGCGACTTTGCAAGCGATAAACACCGCTCCGTGGCTGATACCCCCTTCGGTGGCGGCCCAGGAAGGGTGCTGAAGGCCGCTGTGGTGGACGCGGCGATCACGGGAAACGCGCCTGCA
>JABMOQ010000096.1 GCA_013204045.1 Rhodospirillaceae bacterium
GCAGAAAGATGATAGTTATTTCAATGGACTATCGAAAGACCTTCAGGCAAAACGTGATCGTCTTTCGGAGGGCCTGCAAGGGCTTGGCTTTACGACAATGGAGAGCCAGGGAACCTATTTCCTGACCGTCGATTTCCGGCCTCTGGGATTTAACGGCAACGATGTGGATTTCTGCCGCCACATCACCACCGAGGCCGGGGTGACGGCGGTGCCGATCAGCGCCTTCTACAGCCAGGGCGACGTCGATCACTTCGCCCGCTTCTGTTTTTGCAAGGGCGACGCGCTGCTCGATGAGGCCATCGGGCGGCTCGAAAAGCACTTCAAGGGATAGCTTGACGACCCGGCGACGGCGGCTTACATAGTCCGACCTATTGCGGTGGCTGTAGCTCAGTTGGTTAGAGCGCCTGGTTGTGGTCCAGGAGGCCGGGGGTTCAAGTCCCCTCAGCCACCCCATTTTCCCCACTTTTACCGTTCAAGAACGCCACCACCGCCGCCAGCAGGGCCAGCGGCACGGTACCGGTGGTGCATTCCGCCTGATGATCGCCCTCGGTCAGGGTCGCGTATACGGACACGCCGTCCTCGGCCCGGCCGACGTGCCAGTGGGCCGTCGGCAATTTTTCAATGATCAACGCCAGGCAGGCATCGACGGACGACGAATAGTCCCGATGGGGGACGCCCAAGGCCTTCGATACGGCCTGGTCGAGCTTCGTGGACGGGCCGCTGGTGGCCTGGAGCAGGGTGTTGAGGTCGGTCATGTTCATGGCCCGGGAGTATAGATGCCGGGATTAGTAGACAGCAATTGCAAGCAGGGATTTGTGCCTGTTATTCTGATCATCCATCAGGCGGGGCAGGGAAATGGCTAAATTCACGCGGCGCGATTTTGGCAAGCTGTCGGCAGGCGGCTTTGCCTCGGCGGGATTGGCGGGTGGCGCAACTGTGGCAGCCGCGACGCCTGCCGCCGCCGCCATTTCAGGCATCACCGCCCGCCCGGCCGAGGTCGCCCAGGCGCGGGGGCGGCGGGTGATCGTCGTCGGTGGCGGCTGGTCGGGGCTGACCCTGGCCAAATACCTGAAAATGGGTGACCCGGAACTGGATGTGGTGCTGATCGAGCGCCGTTCGGTGTTTATCTCCCACCCCATCAGCGGCCTGTGGCTGGCCGGGTTAACGCCGCTTGAGACCATCGCCCACAGCTATCTGGATGCCGCCGCCCACAACGGCTACACCTATTTCAACGCCAGCCTGGTTGATGTCGACCGCCCGGCCCGCCGGGTCACCACGGATCAGGGCTGGCTGGCCTATGACGCGCTGGTGCTGGCGCCGGGTATCGATTACGACTACGCCAGTTTCGGGGTCACCGACCCGCACCAGATTGACCTGTTGAAAAGCCATTATCCGGCGGGTTTCGTGTCCGGCTCGGAACACATCACCCTGGCCCGCAAGGTGCAGGGCTTTAAGGGCGGGGTGTTTGTGCTGACGGCGCCGCCCGGCATCTATCGCTGTTCGGCGACCCCCTACGAGCGCGCCTGCCTGATTGCCTCGGTGTTCAAGAAACGCAACATCAAGGGCAAGGTGGTGCTGATTGATCCCCGCGATCAACCGGCGGTCAGCGCGGAAGGCTTCCTGGCCGCCTTCGACGAGCTGTACGGTGATTTCATCGACTACATGCCGTCGACGGAGATTGAGGGCATCGACGGGGAAAACCGCACTATTTCCACCGGCTTCGACGACATCGCCTTCGACGACGGGGCCATCTATCCGCGCATCCGCGGGGCCAGATTATTGGAATACTTAGGGTTGGCCGACGCCAAAAGTGCGCAGAGGGAGGCCGCCATCGACCCCTTTACCTACAACGCCATGCCCAGCGGAACCATTGACCCCAATGTCTATATCTGTGGCGACTGCCGGCCCATGCCGTTTTCCAAAAGCGGCGGCACGGCGCGCAGCGAAGCCATGTATGTGGCGGCGCTCATCGTCGCGCGCGCCGGGGGCAAGGAAATCCCGTGGCAAAGCCCGCACACCACCTGTTATTCCATGGTCAATACGGAGCCCCCTGAGGCGATCATGGTCGACGGCCAATACCGGTTCGACGCCACGGCCGGGCAGTGGGCGCATTTTGAGAATACCGCCAACAACCAACGCGACTCCGCTATGGGCAAAAAGGCCTTTGAATGGGCCGACGCCCATTTCCGCGACATGTTTTCCTGAATCATAGTGTTGTCAAACGGCGATGCACCGGATATGTAAGGGGCGGGTGGGATATCCTACCCTTTCGGGCCAGGGCCGGTTTCTGTGAAATGGCCTTTTTGCCCCGGATTTAAGGGTTTTGAAGACATGCTTACCCCGGAAAAGAAAACCATCGCCGTTGTCATCGCCGACAAGTCGCCGCTGATTCAAGGGGCGCTGGCCAATTTGTTCGACAATGATGACAGGTTCACCCTGATGGCCACCGCCGCCGATGGCGAACGCTTCCTGGAAGCGGTTCGGCGGATGACTTTCGACATCGGCGTCATCGGCTGGGAAATGCCTTATCTGGATGGCCGTGGGGTGCTCAAGGTGCTGGCCGAGGCCGAGGGGCAGGGGCCGCGCATCATCATTTATACGGGCAACACATCGCCGGAGGTCCCGCGCCAGGTCATGCAGCTGGGAGGGGCCGGTTTCTGCGCCAAAAGTGAAAGCCCGGAACGCCTGATCGAAACCATCCTGGCCGTCGCCGAGGGACGCATGGTGTTTCCGTTCATGGACATGAGCAAAGCCAGCAATGATCCCTTTGGCAGCTTGACCGGGCGAGAACAGGAACTGCTGGCGGCCCTGTCGGAAGGGCGCACCAACGGCCAGATCGCGTTGGAGCTTAAAATTTCGCTCAACACGGTCAAATTTCACCTGAAAAATCTTTACGGCAAGCTGAGTGTCAAGAACCGGGCACAGGCCGTGTCGTGCTATTTGAAGGCCCACCGACACATCTGAACCTACCCGCCCGGAAGATTTTCGCCGCCATGGCCGCCACTCGAAGTACCAGCAGGCTGAAGGTATCAAAAACGGATTTATTTACCCACCTGTTTTTGGAGGTCATAAACCACCCGAAAGAGTTTAACCCACCCCTCCCAAGGGTGTTCACACAAGCCCCAGGGACAAGCATGATCCCGATGACATTTCAGCATATTGATATTGAATGGATCGCCGCCTGATGCCGGAAGAGGGAACCATGATGCCGTTCAAGAGCGTTGATCGCCCGATCATCCTCGGCATCGTCGGCGACTCGGCGGCCGGCAAGACGACTCTTTCAGGCGGCATCGCCAATATCCTGGGGCCGGAAAAAGTGGTCACCATCTGCACCGATGACTATCACCGTTTTGACCGGGCCGAACGCGCCAGCAAGGGTCTTTCGGCCCTTGATCCGGAAAGTAACTACATCGATATTCTGGAACAACACATCCAGTCGCTGCGTAACGGCCAGCCGATCCTGAAGCCTGTCTATAATCACGACGACGGCACCATGGACCGGCCTCAATATATAGAGCCGCGCGAGTTTATCATTATGGAAGGTCTGCTTGGATATTCGACACGGGCCATGCGCAATGCCTATGACGTCAAGGTCTATCTGGAACCCAATGAAGAGCTGCGTATCAAGTGGAAGATACAGCGTGACTGCATGATGCGTGGTTACGACGAAACCGAGGTTCGCAAGTCGCTGGAAAAAAGGGCTAGCGACAGTGCCGATTTTGTCCAGCCGCAACGCACCTACGCCGACATAGTTGTCAATTTTTTCCCGCCGGAGGGCCGCTCGGATGAAACCGGCGCCCACCTGAATGTTCGCCACACCCTGCGCCCGACCCTGCCGCATCCGGACCTGACACCGATACTGGAAGTCGGCGCCAAGAAGGGCCTGCGCCTGGAACTGGCCCGCGACATTGATGGCAAACCGGTCGATGTGCTGGAAATAGCCGGTAATCTGGATGGCAAACGTGCCAAGGCGATGGAAGACCTGCTGTGGAACCTGATTCCGGAAGCCCAGCATCTGCGTAATAACGTCGGCACATTTACCGACGAGGAAAACAAACTGTCCATAAGCCATCCGTTGGCTTTGTCACAATTGATGATCACTTTTCACATGGTCAAGGCGGCGCTAGGCCATCACGCCATATAATATAACCAGGGGAGATATCGAACTTATGACCGCAACACATTCCGACATGGCTAATGCCATCCGATTCCTGTCTGCAGATGCCGTGCAGGCCGCCAAGTCTGGACACCCGGGCATGCCCATGGGCATGGCTGATGTGGCTACCGTGCTGTTCACCAAGTTCTTGAAGTTTGACCCCAAGGCGCCCCATTGGCAGGACCGGGACCGCTTCGTGCTGTCGGCCGGCCATGGTTCCATGCTGATGTATTCGCTTCTGTATCTTGCCGGATATGAAGACATCACCATGGATGACCTTCGCAATTTCCGCCAGATGGGGGCCAAGACCGCCGGCCATCCGGAATACGGACATATTGAAGGCATCGAAACCACCACCGGCCCGTTGGGCCAGGGTATCACCACGGCGGTTGGCATGGCGCTGGCCGAAAAGATGCAGAACGCCCGATATGGCGACACCATTGTCGACCACGCCACGTTCACCATCGTCGGCGACGGTTGCCTGATGGAAGGCATCAGCCACGAGGCCATTTCATTTGCCGGTCATCTCGGGCTGAACAAACTGATCGTGCTATGGGACGACAACAGCATTTCGATTGATGGATCAACCGACCTGACGCGCACCGAGGATCAGCTCGCGCGCTTCGTGACCAGCGGTTGGAATACTCTTGCCGTCAACGGCCATGACCCGGACGCCGTCGCCGCCGCCATCGAAAAGGCGCAGAAATCGGATAAACCGACGATTATCGGGTGCAAAACAACCATCGGCTTTGGCGCACCAACCAAGCAAGGCACGTCGGCTTCCCACGGCTCCCCGCTGGGCGACGAGGAAATTGCCGGTGCGAGGAAGACCCTGGGCTGGCCGCACGCTCCTTTCGTGGTACCGGCAGACGTTCTTGCGGCATGGCGCGCGGCAGGAGTGCGCGGCGAAGGTACCCGCAAAGCCTGGGAAGGCCGACTGGCCGCAACAGATGCAGGTATTCGCGACGAATTCACGCGCATCGAGGCTGGCGAACTGCCGAAAGGCTGGGAAAAGGCAACCGCCGACTACCGGCTGGGCCTTGCAGCCGACAAACCCGGCTGGGCCACCCGCCAGGCTTCCGGCAATGCCCTTGAGGTTCTGACCGCCAAAATCCCCGAGATGATTGGCGGATCGGCGGATCTGACCGGCTCGGTCAATACCAAGACCAGCAGCACCGATAGCCTGGATCGCGGCAATTTCGGCGGACGCTACATCCA
>JABMOQ010000097.1 GCA_013204045.1 Rhodospirillaceae bacterium
CTTCAAATGCTTAGGATCCCACGGATCGCTGGTCTTCAAGGTCTATCTGTTACAGATCATGGTGCTGGGCGCGGTCGGAGTCGGCATCGGACTGGTGATCGGTGGATTGATACCGATAGCGGTGCTGTCGCTGTTGAAAGGCGTGCTGCCGGTGGCTCCCGAAATAACCTTTTATCCTGAGCCGCTGCTCCTGGCCGCCGGCTTCGGCCTGCTGACGGCGTTGACATTTGCCTTGTGGCCGCTCGGCCGGGCGCGGCAGATTCCCGCCGCCACCCTGTTCCGCGACCATGTTCAACCCTCGCACCTGAGGCCCGGGCGATCTTCCATGCTGGCCACCGTCGCCGGCATCGCGGCGCTGGCCGGGCTGACCATATTGACCGCCAGCGACCGCCATTTTGCCTACTGGTTCGTCGGCGGGGCGCTGGCTACGTTCCTGTGCCTGCGGCTTGGCGCGGCACTATTGATGAGCGCTACGGCGGCCTTCAAAAAATCTGGCAGTGCCGAGCGGCGTTTGGCATTGGCCAATATTTACCGACCCGGATCGAACACGCCGAGCATTGTTTTGTCGCTGGGGCTGGGGATGTCGGTGCTGATCGCCGTCGCCCTGATCGAAGGCAACCTTAGCTACCAGGTTAATGAACGGCTGCCAGACCAGGCACCGGCTTTTTTCTTTATCGATATCCAGCCGGAACAGGTCGAAGACTTCGATGCCACCGTCACTTCCATGCCCGGCACCGGCAACTTCCGGCGCATGCCCAGTCTGCGCGGACGCATCGTCGCCATAGACGGCGTGCCAATTGAGCAGGCCGTCGTCGCTCCGCAAGCCCAGTGGGCTGTCAATGGCGACCGGGCGCTGACCTCGTCGGCCCAACCGACCGAAGATTCCGACATCATCGAAGGCGAATGGTGGCCCGAAGATTATGTTGGGCCGCCGGTGATTTCCCTCGACGCCGGGCTGGCCCGGGGCTTCGGCGTCGGCCTCGGCGACACCCTGACGCTGAATGTTCTTGGCCGCGAAATCACCGGCACCATCACGTCTTTGCGCGAGATCGACTGGCGGTCGCTCAGGTTCGACTTCGCCATCATTTTCGCACCCGGCCCCCTGGAAGGCGCGCCCTATACCCATATCGCCGCCGTCGAGGCGTCACCGGAAATCGAAGACGCCCTGGAAGAAGCGGTCTCGGCGAAGTTTACCAATATCACCGCCATCCGGGTCCGCGAGGCGCTGGCGGCGGCGGCAATCATCCTTGCCGGGATCGGCGATGCGGTGCGCGGCACATCCCTGATCACCATTTTAGCCGGTGCCCTGGTGCTCGGGGGGGCCATTGCCGCCGGTCAGCGAAAGCGCATTTATACGGCGGTCGTGTTCAAGGTGCTGGGGGCGACGCGCAGGCGGTTGCTCAAAGTCTTTGTTATTGAATTCGGAATACTGGGCTTGGCCACCGGCATCATCGCCGCCGCCATCGGGACACTGACGGCGTG
Organism: Rhodospirillaceae bacterium; assembly: GCA_013204045.1. Lineage (GTDB taxonomy): Bacteria > Pseudomonadota > Alphaproteobacteria > Rhodospirillales > JABHCV01 > JABMOQ01. Next base: position 1,483 of record JABMOQ010000097.1, read on the forward strand.
GGCGGTGATCGTCTTCCTGATGCGCGCCGACTGGATTTTCCTGGCCCCCGTAGTGGCCATAACGGTGGCCCTATGCCTGGTCATCACTGTGATCGCCGGATTCGCCGGCACCTGGCGGGCCTTGGCCGAAAAAGCGACCGTTCACCTGCGTAACGAATAGACGGCACGAACCCGTCCTGTTACAGGCTGTTACATACGTGACCTTGATTTTGCCACTTTTTCTGACATATTTAGTATCAAGTCGTTTTTAGCAACTGGAAGAGGTTTCTTATGGCACTCGAACCCGATAAACGGTTCACGCTTTCAACCGCCCAAATGACCGACGCTCAGGCAGACGCGGCCGGGATTGATGTGGGCTTACGCGAATATATGCTGAAGGTTTATAACCTGATGGCGTCCGGATTGGCGCTGACGGGAATCATCGCCTATTTCAGCGCCAATACACCGGCCATCATCAACATGCTGTACGTGGCGGGTGAAGGCGGTTCCCTGCAACCCACCGGCCTTGCCTATCTGGTGATGTTCTCGCCACTGGCCTTCGTACTGGTGCTGTCGTTCGGAATCAACAAGATGCAGGCATCGACGGCGCAGGCCGTGTTCTGGGCCTTCGCCGCGGTTATGGGCCTGTCCTTGGCGAATATCTTTCTCGTCTACACGGGAGCCTCGATCACCCGCGTGTTCTTCATCACCGCCGGCACCTTCGCCGGTATGAGCCTATACGGCTACACCACCAAGCGTGACCTGACCGGCATGGGCTCGTTCATGTTCATGGGGCTGATCGGCATCATCATCGCCAGCGTCGTCAACATGTTTCTGGCAAGCTCGGCCCTGCACTTCATTATTTCAGTGGTCGGTGTGCTGGTGTTCGTTGGCCTGACTGCCTATGACACCCAGAAAATCAAGGCCGTGTATCTGGAATCCGACAGCACCGCCGTGATGTCTAAAAAGGCGATCATGGGCGCGTTGACCCTGTATCTTGATTTCATCAACCTGTTCATTATGCTGCTGAGGCTGTTCGGCCAGAGGCGCTGATTTAGGCGCACCCTTTGGGTGGTGATGCCTCTGGAAGCCAAGTTTTAATTGGCGGCAGGATATTGTTCCTGCCGCCAAACTTGTTTTGACTTCCAGTGATCCCGCCAAGAGAGCGCAGCGACCGCCCGGCGCTTGAGGGGACTTAAACTCTTAAGCCGCGCCGCGGCGCAAGTGATCCATCGCTTCGTTGAGTTGACTCATGCGATCGTGACTGCCGTGTCCGCTGTCGGGGTGGTGGATGCTGGCCAGGGTGCGAAAGCGGGATTTCAGGATACTCTGATCCGGCAGGCTGCCCGGCGGGAAGCCGAGAATATGCAGCGCTTCATCCCGCGACCGGATTCCGCCGTCGAGCGGCTGGAACGACAGTGTCGAAATGATCGAACGCAGGCGGGCGATTTCCGCCCGGGCCTGGCGTAACAGGGCGGCCTCTGGCGGCGGTGCGGGTTCAATATCGCCGATACCATCAATACGAATATCCAGTTCGCCTTTGTCGGCGGCGAGCGTCATCGCCAGAGCACGCCGCAAGGTTTCTATCATGTAGCCCGGGGCCATGCGCACCTGCAGGCGGGGCTTGCGGCGCCACGGCCGCCCCTTGGACGAGCCCGACTTCAGGATCACCGTTTCCCGGTCGTCGCCATCGGGGCCGCCGGGGTCAGGATAGGCGTCGATGATCTCGGGCGCGATAACCAGGACGACGGAGCGGGCGAGATCGGCAACATTAACGCCCCGGCGGTCAGCCAGAGAGCTTGTTTCATCTCGAAATGTGCTCGCACAAGGTATCGTGTATGAATGTTTACGATTAGTAACGATTTTTTCTGGTGCAACCGCTTTGCTGCCCATATCTTTTGGCCCCCAATCGTACCCCCTTAAGGGGGGAACTGTTTTGTCGTCGCCATTTTCATCCTGTTAGGGTTAACAAAGGGTTTATTTGGCCCCTCTTTGCCTTTTCAAAACATTGATATTCGGTATCGCCGCCGGCCCCATCACAGGCGCCGCTTCAGAGGCCTTCCCATGGACGCTTCCATGTGTTTCCGCCGGGGCAGTATCCCCCAGGGGGCGACCCAACTGCATATGTTGTTTTTCAAGGGGTTACGGGGGAAACAATTAAAAGAAGCTTTACGATTCAAAGAGCTGGCGCTAATCGCCTGAATAACAATGGTTTTTTATGGAGACTTCGGCACACCTGTGGTCCCGAGCGACAGCCGAATGGGATCCGGCCAGACTTTTTTGCGGTTCGTGCGTGGGGGTGGGGCCATTTCACCGACCATGGACGGTCGCTGTTTCTCATCGTTGCAGGGGCGGTAACGTTGCCCGCCAGGGAGGCATTTCCGGTACCTGATCTTGCTTTTTTCGGGGCGTGTTTATTTTTTTCCGGGATCTGGCTGGAGCGTCGACGGGGGGCGTGAAAAATTGATTCGGGTCTGCGGTGATGTCGACAAGGCCGTCCTCGGGCGTTCCTTTTTTAACCCGGTTGCGGAATTGTTTTCCCGATGGCCGGCCAGAAAGGGCCGAGACCCATTTGTATTTTAGCGCGGGGCCCTCGCTATTTTTCCATAAAGGCGCATATCGCCAAAGTTAGGAAATCTTTATCCCCTTTTCTTCAATCGCCATATTTTCTTTTATTATTAGTGCGGTACGGTTTCGTAATGAATTGATTCTGGCTTTTAAATTGATAAGAACGAGCGTTCCAGCAGGCTTTTCGCCGGATATGTCGGCCTGATTTAGCCCCCGTCCATGGCCCCACCCATGGTCATTATTATAAGGCAATGATTTATCTGCCTTGTCGGCAGGACCGGGGCTCCCTAAATTCATAACAGGCTTTAGTTTAAAACCTTGAGGGAGTCCGCGATCATGGAGGCGACATTTGCTGCCGGTTGTTTCTGGGGCGTCGAGTCGGCCTTTCGCAAACTCGATGGCGTTACCGAAACCGCCGTTGGCTACCTGGGGGGCACCACGGCCCAGCCCACCTACAAAGACGTCTGTGTCGGCGACACGGGCCATGCAGAGGTCGTCCGCATGACCTTCGATCCGGCGCGCATCAGCTACAACGACCTGCTCGACGTCTTCTGGGCCAGCCATGACCCGACAACCCCGGGCCGGCAGGGGCCGGACATCGGCAGCCAGTACCGCTCGGCCATCTTCTTCCATGATGATGAGCAAAAGCGCCTGGCCGAGGAGTCAAAAGCCAAATTTAACGAAGCCGGTATTTTCGGAGCGCCGATCGTTACCGAGATCACCGCCGTTTCAGACTTCTACATGGCCGAAGACTACCACCAGCAGTATCTGGAAAAACGCAGGTTAGGCGTCGGTCATCCCTAGAGGTGACCGCTGTTTTCAGGACTTTCCACGGACCACGGTATTGAGGAAATTTTCCTTGTCCGATTCTTTTTCAAACAGGACCTTCATGGATTTCTTGTCGGCCTGACCCTTGACCGGTTCGATGCCAACGCCCCACTTGCCAATGCAATATTCTTTAAGCCAGTCGTATAAGATGACGATCGGCTTATCGGTCTTGTAGAAAACCCCATAGGGCAGGCCGCGGCGGTCGATAGACTGGCGGCGGTCAAATTCGCGGCGGTCGGCACCGTCGTAGGAAATATCCTCGAGGCGGCGATCCCTGCCGCTACGGCGATCAGGGCCTCGGGGCTTAAACTCGGATGGGTCATTTTCACTCATCGCCAACGATTCCTATCGAACGTGCCCTTATCGCCCGGCAAATGGTGCCGCCTGCAAGACTCGAACTTGCGACCCCCGCATTACGAATGCGATGCTCTACCAGCTGAGCTAAGGCGGCATATGGGGCGAAAACTACACCGGCCCC
>JABMOQ010000098.1 GCA_013204045.1 Rhodospirillaceae bacterium
CAACAATCATAAAGCTCATAATCAGTTCCTATATGGAGAGTGCGGCAAGGGAAAAGCCCTTGGGCCCTGTTCCCTATCACACCTTTATGTAGGTATCGAAGACCATCGCTGTCAATATATTCGGAAAGTGTTTCCACAATGCGGGACTTACTCTATTGTACCCGGAAATTACATCTCCGGGGAGAGTTAAAGTGAACGAAACGACCAAGACAACTGCTGCCGAAACGGTCGGGCACAGCAAGAAAAAACCGTCCGCAGAACGCAGCCCCCAGGTGCAGTCCCTGACCCGCGCCCTGGTGTTGCTGGAAAAGCTTTCCGAAAACGACGGCGGCCTGTCGCTGACCGAATTGGCAAAACTCGGCAATTTGCCAACATCGACCACCCACCGCCTGCTGACAACCCTTGAAAACCGCCGTTTTGTGCGCTTCAACCGGGTCAACAACCTGTGGTCCGTGGGGGTTCAGGCGTTCGTTGTCGGCAATGCCTTCGCCCGATCCCGTAACTTTGTGCCGCTGGCCAAGATTTTCATGCGGCACCTGATGGACCAATCCGGTGAAACCGTCAATCTGGCGACCCAGGACCACGAGGAAATCGTCTATCTGGCCCAGGTCGAGTGCCGGGAAATGATGCGCGCCTTCGTCCGCCCCGGGGCGCGGGCCCCCATGCACTGTTCGGCCGTCGGCAAGGCTATTCTGGCAGCCCTGACCGATGCCGACCTGAAGCGCGCGATATACCACAATCATGGCGACAAGGGGGCGGCCCTGACGCCGCAGTTGCTGAAAGACCTGGAACAAATCCGCAAGTCCGGCTACGCCCTCGACGACGAGGAACAGTCCGTTGGCATGCGCTGCGTGGCTTCCGTTATATACGACGAGAACGGCGGCCCCCTCGCTGCCGTTTCCGTATCCGGGCCTACGGCGCGCATCACCGATGAAAAAATACCCGTGCTTGGTGAACTGGTTCGCAAAACCTGCTGCGACATCACGGCCGACTTCGGCGGACGCCTGCCGGCGGACGTCGGATTGCCGCCAAGGATCGCCAGCACCTATTGATCCTTCACAGAATCTGGAGAACGAACGTGTTATCCATCAAACGACTGTCCCTAGCCGATGCACACACATTGATCGAAGGCGCGGAGGCCAGATCTCGGGAAATCGGCGTGCCCATGTGTATCGCCGTCACAGATGAATCGGGCAATCTTGTCGCTTTTTCCCGCATGGATGGATCCAAGGTGCTGAGCATCTCGCTGTCGGCAGACAAGGCATTTACGTCGGCCATATCCAGACGCCCGACCCATGAGTACAACGAACTGTGCCAGCCGGGATCCCTGGTGTTCGGCATTCATACGTCTTCGGGCGGGCGGTTTTCCATCGTCGGCGGCGGCTTGCCGGTGCTTGATGGCGAGGACGTCATCGGCGCCATCGGGTGCAGCTCGGGCACCCCCGAACAGGATCGCGAGTGCGCCCAGGCGGCCATCGATCGACTGCAAAACGCTTAATACAGTCAACAACTTCAAAGAGTTACAAGATCATGAATTCCAAGCCTGCTGTTTTGGTCACCCGCAAACTTCCCGCCGCCGTCGAGGCCCGGCTGTCAAAAGATTACCAACCGATCCTCAACCCGGACGACAAACTGTACACCGCCGATGAACTGGTCAGCCTATCGGCCAAGGTCGATGCCATCCTGCCCTGCCATACGGAAAAACTGACCGCCGATGTCATCGGCCGTCTCGACGACAGGGTCCGGATCATCGCCAATTTTTCCGTCGGCGTCGATCATTGCGACCTGATTGCGGCGAAAGAAAAAGGCATAGCCGTCACCAACACGCCGGACGTGCTTTCCGATGCCACCGCCGAAACCGCTATCTTGTTAATGTTGGGCGCGGCGAGACGGGCCAGCGAAGGCGACCGTATGGTCCGCACCCGGCAATGGCGGGACTGGAGTCCGTCTTTCATGGTCGGCCAGCAGGTCACCGGGAAACGTTTCGGCGTTATCGGCATGGGCCGGGTCGGCCAGGTTACGGCCAATCGGGCGCGCTGCTTCGGCATGGACATTCATTATTACAACCGCAACCGGCTGGATGGAAAACTGGAAGCCGGTGCCACCTATTACGAAACTATCGAAGCGTTGCTGCCCAACTGCGATGTGCTGTCCATCCACTGCCCGGCGACCCCGGACACCATAGGCCTGCTGAACGCCGAACGGATCGCCCTGCTTCCTGCCGGCGCCATCGTCGTCAACACGGCCCGGGGCGGCGTCATTGATGACGACGCCCTGATCGGGGCGCTCAAATCCGGCCACTTGTGGGCGGCCGGGCTGGATGTTTTCAACGGCGAGCCGCTGGATATTCACCCCGCATACCGGGAGCTGGAAAACGTCTTCCTGTTGCCGCATATCGGCAGCGCCACCTTTGATACCCGCGATGCCATGGGATTTAGGGCCCTGGACAATATGGACGCTTTTTTCGCCGGACGAGAGCCGGGCGACAGGGTCGCCTGAAAACAACATTTAGGGGCTCCCCTGCCCTTGAAATAAATGAATAAAATTAATTTATTCCACAATGCGAGATCGTTCTTGTGATTCACGGGGAAATGCCTGAAATTAGCGGCTTGTCGTGAATCATCGACGTCTGCCGGTGTATTTTGAGCCGGCAAGTAGCGATGATCGACCATTGCTTATTGGGGAAGCACACAAGTCCTAGTCGCCCCGATGCCTTGGGTGTTTTATTTTACAGGGCTATTAAAAAGTCCGGAAAGTCTCTGGGAGGAGTCTTAACTGATATGACTAAAACCACAAAATCACGCCGTAAATTTCTAAAAGCCGGTGCTGCTACCGTCGTCGGCGGCGCGGCTGCCGTCGCCATGCCGAACATCGCCACTGCTGCCCCGACTGTCCTTAAGGTCCAGGCTGCCTGGGGCGGCGGCATTTTCCTTGAAAATGCCAAAAGCTATGTTGAGCGCGTCCACGCCATGGCCGGGAAAGATCTGAAAATCGACCTGTTGTCGGTGAACTCGGTTGTCAAGACCAGCCAGATGCAGGATGCCGTCCACCGTGGTGTCCTGGATGGTGCCCACTACGTTACCGCTTACTGGTATTCCAAATCGAAAACGGCTTCCCTGTTCGGTACCGGCCCCTGCTTCGGCTGGTCGGCGCAGGAACTGCTCGGCTGGATCCACCATGGTGGCGGCCTGGAACTGTTCAACGAACTGATGGGCAACCTGGGCGTTAATGTTGTCAGCTTCTTCAACAGCCCGATGCCGGCACAGCCGTTGGGTTGGTTCAAGGAAGAAATCAAGGACGCTTCCCAGATGAAGGGCCTGAAGTACCGGACCGTTGGCCTGGCTGCCGACGTTCTCAATGAAATGGGTATGTCGGTCGTGCAGCTTCCGGGCGGCGAAATTCAGCCGGCCATGAAGAGCGGCCTGATCGATGCCGCCGAGTTCAATAACCCGACCTCGGACAAGGACTTCGGCATGCAGGACGTGTCCAAGTTCTATCACCTGGCCAGCTACCATCAGTCCCAGGAATGCTTTGAAATCACCTTCAACAAAAAGAAGTATGACTCCCTGCCGTCGGAGCTGCAGAACATCCTGCGCTATGCTTCGGAAGCCGAGAACTCTGATTTCTACTGGAACAACACCCTGCGCTATGCCGACGATCTGGTCAGCCTGCAGAAAGACCACGGCGTCAACGTAATCCGCACGCCGGATTCGGTCATGGCCGCTCAGCTGGATGCGTGGGATATCGTCGTTGACCGGATTTCGAAAGAAGACCCGTTCTTCGCCAAGGTTGTTGA
>JABMOQ010000099.1 GCA_013204045.1 Rhodospirillaceae bacterium
CACATCAAGGGCCGAAAAACCATAATGGCGGAGCCATCTGAGGTCTGATTCGAAGAAGGTGCGCAGGTCGGGAATGCCGTATTTCAGCATGGCGATGCGTTCGACCCCCATACCGAAGGCGAAGCCCTGGTATCGGCTTGAATCAATGCCGCAATTTTCCAGCACCCGGGGGTTAATCATGCCCGAGCCGAGAATTTCCAGCCAGTCGTCGCCGCCGATGCGCAATTCGCCACCGTCCCGCGTACAGCCAATATCGACCTCGGCCGACGGTTCGGTAAACGGGAAATAGCTGGGCCGGAAGCGCACCGGCAGGTCATCCATATCGAACATGGCGCGGCAAAAATCGATCAGGCAGCCTTTAAGATGCCCCATGTGGGTCGCCTCATCGACGACCAGACCCTCGATCTGGTGGAACATGGGCGAATGGGTGGCGTCGTAGTCACAGCGATAGGTGCGCCCCGGCACGATAATACGGATCGGTGGCTTTTGGGCCTGCATGGTGTGAATTTGCACCGGCGAGGTGTGGGTGCGCAGCACCTTGCGGTGGCCGTCTTCGGAAATGCCGGGCAGGTAGAAGGTGTCATGCTCCTGGCGGGCCGGATGTTCCGGCGGAATGTTCAGGGCCGTGAAATTATACCAGTCTTCCTCGATATCCGGGCCTTCGGCGACGGTAAAACCCATTTCGCAAAAAATCGCCGTCATTTCGTCGATGACCTGGCTGATCGGATGGATGCGGCCATCCTCCTGCGGGCGAACGGGAAGCGTCACATCGACTTTTTCTTCCATCAGTCGAGCGTCCAGTTCGGACGTCGACAGGTGATCCTTGCGGGCCTCGATGGCAGCGGCGATATCCGTCTTCAGGGCATTGACCGCCTGCCCCGCTTGGCGGCGGGCATCTGGCGCCATATCGCTCAGGTTTTTCATCAATCCGGTGATCGCGCCTTTCTTGCCGAGCGCGCCGACGCGCACGGCGTCCAGCGCATCAAGAGTCTCGGCAGCGGCGATTGCTGCCGTCAGGTCACCTCTAAGTGTGTCGATGTCGTCCATTTATGATCCGTTTGCTGTCTTGATTCGTGAATTAAGCATGAAAAAGGGGAGCAAGGCCAACAGCCTGCTCCCCAAATTCATAATTCCCGATGATTTAAACCCCTTGCGGAGAAGAAATCAGGATGTTGCGAGCGCCGCTGAGGCTTCGTCTACAAGGGCCTTGAAGGCCTCGGGCTCGCTGATCGCCAGTTCGGAAAGGACCTTGCGGTCCAGTTCGATGCCGGCTTTGCCGAGCCCGCTCATAAAGAGCGAGTAGGTCATGCCGTGCTCGCGGGCGCCGGCGTTGATGCGCTGGATCCACAGCCGCCGGAACTGCCGTTTCTTGGTGCGGCGGTCGCGGTAGGCGTATTGCAGACCTTTTTCCACGCGCTCGATGGCGATGCGGAAGCTGGTGGAGCTACGGCCGCGGTAACCGCTGGCCATATCTATAATTTTCTTGTGACGGGCGTGGGCGGACGTACCGCCTTTTACTCGAGCCATTTTTCCGGTTCCTTACTTTTAAGCGTTCGGCATGTAGGATTTAACGATGCGGGCGTCTTGCGGGCACAAAATCATGGTGCCGCGGGCTTTCCGCTTCATCTTCTGGGGACGTTTGCTCATGCCGTGTTGCTTGAGTGCCACGTTTGCCCGGACTTTGCCGGAACCGGTCAGGCGAAAGCGCTTTTTGGCGCTTGATTTGGTCTTCAACTTGGGCATTTCACGTTCCTTAATCTTAGGGGTTGTGTTCAAGAGCGGGTGGGCATGCCCTGCCGGACCGCTCGCGAAGCGCGGGTTATAGCCCTAGATAGGTCTATATGCAAGGGGATACGGGGGAATTTGTTGCCGCTTCGCTCCTCAAGGTATGTGCCTGAAGCAAAAAAGAAGCAGGCGCTCCGCGCTTATTTGGGTGCGACGATCATAATCATTAACCGCCCTTCCATCCTCGGGAACTGCTCGACCTTGACCTCTTCGGCCAGTTGCTCGCGGATGCGGTCGAGCACCTTCATGCCCAGGTCCTGATGGGTCATTTCCCGGCCCCGGAAGCGGATGGTGAACTTGACCTTGTCACCATGTCCCAGGAAGCGTCCGGCGTTGCGCATTTTGACGTCGTAGTCATGAGTATCGATGCTTGGGCGCATCTTGATCTCCTTGACCTCGATGACCTTCTGCTTCTTGCGCGCCTCGTTACGCTTTTTCTGTTCTTCGTATTTGAATTTGCCGTAATCAAGGATTTTGCAAACGGGCGGGGCCGCGTTGGGCGACACCTCGACCAGATCAAGGCCGGCCTGGAAAGCCAGCTCAATTCCTTCTGCTACGGGAACGACACCGACCATTTCTCCGTCGGCGCCAACGACGCGCACACTTTCGGCGTCGATCATATCGTTAACACGCGGACCCTTGCGGGTCGGCGGCTGGTTCATCGGACGTCTCGCTATTGAAATATCTCCTGTTTCTGTTCAAATAAATTGGGTTGCGGGGATTGGGGCCCGCGTCACCCGCTGGCCAAAGGTCCGGCGGCTTCAAGGGCAAGTCTAGCGACTGCTTCGTCAAGCGCAAGAATTTCCTGATCTTTACCGCCCAGACGGCGAACGGCGACGGTGCCTTCCTCGGCCTCGCGCCCGCCGACAACGAAAATCAGCGGCACTTTTTTCATGGAATGCTCGCGGATTTTGTAATTGATTTTTTCATTCCTGATGTCGATTTCCGACCTGATTCCAGCGGCATCCAGCGCCGCCTTGACGGTTTTTGTATAATCGTCGGCGGCATCGGTGATGGTGGTGACGACGACCTGAACGGGGGCCAGCCATAACGGGAACTTGCCCGCCGTATTTTCGATCAGAATGCCGATAAACCGTTCGAACGTGCCAAGAATGGCCCGGTGCAGCATCACCGGCCGGTGTTTTGCCCCATCTTCGGCGACATATGAGGCGTCGAGCCGCTCGGGCAGCACGAAGTCCACCTGCAAGGTGCCGCACTGCCAGTCGCGGCCGATGGCATCGCGCAAGACAAATTCCAGTTTGGGGCCGTAAAAGGCGCCTTCACCGGGGTTCAGCTCCCATTCCAGGCCGGCGGCCTCGGTCGCTTCTTTCAGCGCCGCTTCCGCCTTGTCCCAGGTTTCGTCCGATCCGGCCCGCACATCGGGGCGGTCGGAGAATTTAACCTTCACCTCGTCGAAGCCCAGGTCCTTGTAAACGCTGAGCAATAGCGCACAGAAGGCTTCCGTTTCCGAGGTAATGTCGTCTTCCCGGCAAAAAATGTGGGCATCGTCCTGGGTGAAGGCGCGCACCCGCATCAGGCCGTGCAGGGCGCCGGACGGCTCGTTACGATGGCATGAGCCGAACTCGGCCATGCGCAACGGCAGGTCGCGGTAGCTGGTGTTACCCTGGCGGAAGATCTGCACATGGCACGGGCAGTTCATGGGCTTGATGGCGAGCACCCGGTCTTCGGATTCCGACGTAAACATGTGCTCGCGGAATTTTTCCCAGTGGCCCGACGCTTCCCACAGCGAGCGGTCAACCAGTTCAGGGGTATTGACCTCGACATAACCGGCCTTTTCCAGGCGGGTCCGCATATATTCTTGCAGCTTAAGATATATGGTCCAGCCCTTGGGATGCCAGAACACGCCGCCCTGGGCCTCTTCCTGCAAATGGAACAGGTCCATCTCGCGGCCGAGCCGCCGGTGGTCGCGTTTTTCGGCCTCTTCCAACATATGCAGATAAGCCGTCAACTGCTTGTCGTCGGGCCAGGCGGTGCCATAAATTCGTTGCAGCATTTCGTTCTTGGAATCGCCGCGCCAGTAAGCGCCGGCCAGCTTCATCAACTTGAACGATTTCCCCAGCTTGGCCGTAGAGGGCAGGTGCGGGCCCCGGCACAGATCGACAAAATCACCTTGCCGGTAAAGGGTGATGGTCTCCGAGCCCGGCAAATCAGAGATGATTTCCGCCTTGTAGGCCTCGCCCAGGCCCTTGAAGAATTTGATGGCATCGCCGCGGTCCCAGACCTCGCGGGTGATCTGCTCGTCGCGCTTGACGATGTCGCGCATCCTGGCCTCGATTTTTTCCAGATCTTCCGGCGTGAACGGCTCCTTAACCGCAAAATCATAGAAAAAGCCGTTTTCGATGGACGGGCCGATGGTTACCTGGACTTCCGGGTACAGTTCCTTGACCGCCTCGGCCAGCACATGGGCGCAGTCGTGGCGCAGCAACTCAAGGGCGTCCGCATCCTTGGCGGTGACGATGGAGACGGCGGCGTCGGATTCAATCTGTCGGCTCAAATCCCACATATCGCCATCCACGCGCACGGCCAGCGCCGCCTTGGCCAGGCCGGGGCCAATATCGGCGGCAATGGCGGCGCCCGTTACGGGGCCGTCGAATGAGCGCTTACTGCCGTCCGGAAGCGTGATCGCAACCATCAAAAAACCCTTAAAATCCCCAATTCATCAACAGCCGGGGAATGTAGAACGATTACCCGGCGTGTCAACCGGCTTTGGCCCCGGCTTTCGCCGCAGCCACCACATCATCAACCCCCAGATCGGCTAGATTTTGCGACCGCAGGATCGTCACCCCGGCCCCGCGCTGGCCACATAAAGCCGGATCGGAGTCGGCGGAATAAAGCACCACCGACGGACACCCGAGTCCGGCGATCAGGTGCATGGGCCCGGTATCGTTGCCGACGGCCACCCTGGCCCGCCGGGCCAGCCCGGCAATTTGCAGTAAATCCGTGCGCCCGGCCAGATTTACCGCCTCTGGGCAATCCCCGGCAATGGCGTTTAGTGCATCTTCCTCGGTTTTCGTACCCAACAGCACCGGGGTCAGGCCAGTCGCCGCCAGCCGTCCCGCCAGTTGGCTGAATTTTTCCTGCGGCCACCTTTTTCGGGGCCGGTGCGGGGCGCCGCCGGGTGCCAGCAGGGCAAAATCACCGGGCAATCCAAATTCAGAAATATCGGCATTGAGCCCGGTCAGGCCGACGATCGCTTCCGGCCCCGGCACATTCTCAATACCGGCCATCTTCAACTGTTCGCCCTGACGCTCGATGGTGTGCATCAAATCGCGTTTCGGGTTGTCGTGGGGATGCGAGCAACCGCCTGCGATGCCCGACCATTCGGGCACCGGGGACGGCTGGAACAGGCGGAAATAGAGCGAGCTGCGAGCCGAGGTCTGGAGATCATAAACCCGCGTGAACCAGCCCCCCCGCAAACGCTTCCTGAGCCCCCACCAGCCGGCAAAATTAAAGCGACCGGGACGGCTGTCCGTCCACACCTGATCGAAAAAGCCGGTCGCTTCGGCCAGCCCCACATAAGGTGCGGTGGTCAACAGGACCAGCCGGGCATCTTCGTGGTGACGGCGAATGGCGGCGATTGGCCCCAGGGCCTGAACAAAATCGCCGAGCGCCCCCAACTTGATGATCAGAATATTTTTTTCGGCCATGTCAGGAAGCGGCACCGGTACCGAGCACCTGGTTGTAAACGGCGATGGTCTTGTCACACATGGAGCGCCGCGAGAAATTGCGAGAGACGTGTTCAATGGCCCGGTCCGAAAGCCGTTTGCGCGCCGCCTGATCAAGGGAAAGAATATGCTCCAGCGCCTTGACCAGGGCATCCACATCGCCCGGCGGCACCAGCCAGCCAGTCTCGCCCTCGATCACCGTTTCCCGGGCGCCGCCGTGATCGGTAGCGATGACCGGTCGACCCAGGGCCTGGGCCTCGGGGATGACCCGGCCGAAGGCTTCCGGGTCAGTCGATGCCGACACCACCACATCGGTCAGCATGTAGGCGGTCGCCATGTCGTTGCAATTTTCGATGATACGAACAACTTCATTGAGGCCATTGCTGGAAATCAGCTTTTCCAGCTCGTTTTTATAATCGCTGCGGCCCTGGTCAGAGCCAACCAGCAGGCAGCGAATGTCACGTCGTCCTAATTTGGCAATCGCCTCGATAAACACGGTCTGGCCTTTCCACCGGGTCAGGCGACCGGGCAGCATGATCACCGGCACCCCGTCTTCCAGCCGCCAGTCGTTGGCCAGCGCCACCACCCGTTCCGCCGACACCTTGGCCGGATTGAAACGGCTGAGGTCAACACCCCGGTGGATGACGTGAATGCGTGACGCCTCGATCCCGTAGCTTTTACGCACATGGCCGGCGATAAACCGAGAGATGACGATCACCTGTTCGCCGCTGACCATCACCGAATTGTACCAGCGCTTGAACCAGTTGGGGGCCGAATAGGTGCCATGAAATGTCGTCAGCAGATGCGCCCTGGTGCGCTTGCAGGCGGCCTTGGCGCTCCATGCCGGGGCGCGCGAACGGGCGTGAACGATATCCACTTTTTCTTTTCGGATCAGCCGCACCAACCGCCAGATGTTGGCGTACATGACCAGTGGGTTTTTACTTTCCATGGGCAGGAGGACGTGCTCGGCGCCGACGCGGGTCAGGTCGTGAACCTTGGGGCCGCCGGACGAGGCGACGATGGCGCGGCCGCCGGCCTCTACGATGGCCTGGGCCATTTCTACGGTGCCCCGCTCGACACCGCCCTGCATCAGGGCCGGCAATACCTGTAAGATGGTCGCCGGCCTGCCATCAGGCGCCGAGTTAAGATGAACGCCCTCGCTGATCGCACGTTGTTCCGCCACCTCGGCGATGATGTTATAGTCGCTAGTACTCGTCATTTAATCGCCGTTCCGCCCCATTAATATTTAAGCCCCGCATATGTCAGAATCACAAAAAATCCCGATTACGCCGTCTATCCTAGCACGGCCCGACGGTCGGGCAATCGCTTACCATCAGTCCGGCGGCAAATTGCCTGGTGTGGTTTTTCTGACCGGATTCATGTCCGACATGACCGGCACCAAGGCGATGGCAATGGAGTCCCACTGCCGGGAAAAAGGGCGCGCCTTCCTGCGTTTTGATTATACCGGTCACGGTCAGTCTTCAGGCAATTTCGCCGACGGCACCATTGGCCAATGGGCCGACGATGCGGTGGCGGCAATTTCCGAACTAACCGAAGGCCCCCAGGTGCTTGTCGGCTCGTCCATGGGCGGATGGATCATGCTGCTGGCGGCGCGGCGCCTGAAGCCGCGCATTGTCGGGTTGATCGGGCTGGCCGCCGCGCCCGACTTCACCGAAAACCTAATCGACAGAGAACTGAACGACACACAACGCCAAGCCCTTGCCCGCGACGGCGTCATTCACGTTGCCTGCGATTACGGCGACGATCCCTACACCATTACCCAGGCGCTGATTGATGATGGCCGCGACCACCTTCTGTTGGGCGGGCCCATTGATATCGACGTGCCGGTACGCCTGATCCAGGGCTTGCAAGATGCCGACGTGCCGTGGCAAACGGCGATCAAACTCCAAGAGGTCCTGCGATCCAGTGATGTGGAAGTAACGTTGGTCAAGAACGCGGGCCACCGCCTGTCAGAGCCCGGGGACCTGAAACGCCTGACCGATACGCTGGATCAATTACTGGAAAAATTATCTTGAAAACAAGCCTTTAGGCCTTCGCGGTAGCCGGGGTATTTCAGGTCCACGCCGAGCTCTTCCTTGATCCGCCTGTTATCGACGCGCTTGTTGTCGGCCCAGAATGTTTTCGACATTTCGGACATGGTCTTCTCGGCCTCGCCATAGGGAATAGCCGGCGGCGGCTCCTGCCCCAACAGCTCGGCGGCATATGCGACCACATGGGAAGGCGATGCCGGCGTATCGTCGCACACATTATATACTGCGCCCGGATTGGGCCGGGCCATGGAGGCACGCACGACGTTTGCGATATCATCCACATGGATGCGCGAAAACACATGGTCGGACTTCTGGATATTTTTGGCACGGCCGCTTTTCACATCTTCCAGAACATTACGCCCCGGCCCGTAAATACCGGCCAGACGGAAGGCATGGACCGGAACC
>JABMOQ010000015.1 GCA_013204045.1 Rhodospirillaceae bacterium
ATCCCCCATCATCCGTCCCTACTTCGATATCATGCCGATCCTTCATCAGGGCCAGAAGCCACCCGAGAATTGAGCGCGTCAAGTCGCCTTTCAATGGTTCTAAAAAAATGGTACAAGTCGCTGTGTTTTTATGGGGAGGAAAAAATGCGCTTCAAATTTATCCGTACAATGGGCATCACCATCGCGGCCATGGGCCTAATGGTGTTAAGCCTGCCGACGTTTGCCACAGCCCACGATGTGGCTGCGGAAATAGAGAAGATTCGCCTGGCAACCGAAAGATTCAATGATGTGAAGGTTGCCCTGGCCGAAGGCTATATTCCGGCGCCGCCGGGCGAGTGTATTTCCGCCGCCAGCGAGGGGCTGCCCCCGGCATGGGGCGGCATGGGCATTCATTATATCAATCCGGCCCTGTTGAAGATCACGGCGACGGCCCCACGGGTGGACGGCATGAGCACCCACACCGACTTCATGAACCCGGCTATCCTGCTTTATCAACCGCAGGCGGACGGGTCCCTTGCCCTTGTCGGTGCGGAAAATCTGGTGTTCATGAACGCGTGGCACATGGCGGGTCATCAGGCGCCCCCGAGTTTTGCCGGCCGCATCTGGGACACCATGGCGGATAATTCCAGCACGACCCAGGACGAGGCCCACGTGTTCGAGCCACATCATGATCAGCATGTTTATTTCAAGAAAATGGCAAATCCGAAGGATCAACTGAATCCGTTTTCGCCGAACGTTTCCTGCGAGCACTACACATAGGGGCGGGGAAAATATCCACCGCTGTTAAGCGGTCGAACCGGGCGATGTGAAAATGAAGATTTCCTTGAACATGGCGAGCATTTTTTGATCGATGGCCTTGTCCATGCTTTCAAGAATACCGAATGATTTTTCGACGGAGAACGCCGGCTTGTAGGAACGCTCGTCGGTGAGGGCGCCGAAAATGTCGCAGATTGCCGACATGCGTGCCAATTCATTCAACTGGCTTCCCTTCAATCCCAGGGGATAGCCTGTTCCGTCGATCTTTTCATGATGCTGTTCGGCGATGATGTACGCGCCCTTTTTGACATCATTGCCGGCATGAAGAATGGTTCCCGATTCGACAACATGTTCCTGCATCAGCGGCCACTCTTCGTCGGACAATTTGCCGGGTTTGTTGAGAATTTCGGGCGGGGTCACCATTTTGCCTACGTCATGGAGCAGGCCGCCCGTCGATACGGTCAGCAAATCCGTTCCCGTGATGCCGATGCCGTGGCCGAAAAGCGTCAGCAGGGTGGCGACGCGCATGGAATGAACATAGGTGTAGTTGTGATGGGACTGCACCGAGACGAGGAGATCGTGATGGGCGCTTTGTTTGACGGCATCGACCAGCGGCATGCAGCTCTCGGCCGCTTCATTGAAGCTGACGGGGGCGCCGCTCTCGATG
The DNA here is from genome assembly GCA_013204045.1 of Rhodospirillaceae bacterium. GTDB lineage: Bacteria > Pseudomonadota > Alphaproteobacteria > Rhodospirillales > JABHCV01 > JABMOQ01. The sequence continues at coordinate 1,424 of JABMOQ010000015.1, forward strand.
GCGGACGAGATAGCCTGATATGCCTGGATGGTTAGCTTCAGCGGTTTGTGCTGGACTTCCGGCAGCTTTTCCCAGGATTTTTCGGCCTTCTCGTTGATCAGTTCGTTTATGGTTTCGGTCAGGTCGTGGGTCGAAAGCGGCCAATCGAGGAAGCGGTTTGTCTTACCGGCATGGGATAACAAGTCGCCCGGTCCCACATCTTTTTTGCTGATAAATACAATCGGTGTGACTGAGCTTGCCAGGAGCAACCGCTCGATTTCAATGCTTCGCCCCATACTAGAGTCGAGCAAGGCGACATTCGGTGGCGAGGCGGCCATTGCATCGCTGGCGGCGCTCACATCATCGAACATCGACAGTTTGTAATTACTGCCTAAAGCCTTTTCAATTCCCCGGCGGTGCTGCTCCTCACGAAAAATTACAGCTACCCGCGGCAAGGAAATTTGCGGATCAGAAATCATTTTGCCCCATAACTTGAATTGCCCTCATAAGTGGTGGACGCATCAAACGTAAACCCGACTTCTTAGCTCAGGTACTATCATAGGCCTGAATCGAAAGTTCGGCAAGATGATTGAGTAGATTTATACGGATTCGCCAATTCTATTTTGGTCAGGTCGGGATGGCTGCCCCCCTGGAATCCTATCGACGCTTGTTCTCGGGGTACGGGGTGCCATCTCGTAAAGTATATGTTGCTGGCTTTCCGCCTGCCGGGGCAATCATGTCGATATCTGGATAATGGGCCGCATCATCGCCATGGCGCGAGCCGATTTCGAGCACCAAAACATCATTTTCCGAGTGATTTTGCAAGGTATGACCATTTTGTTGGCCAGCCTTGAACCCGGCGGCATCCCCGGCGCGCAAGGTTTCCTCGCCGTCATCGCTGACCAGCACCACTTCGCCGGACAGGACATAAACAAATTCGTCCTCATGGCTGTGCCAGTGGCGCTGGCTCGACCATGCCCCCGGCGGCAGTTGCAACAAATTGACGCCAAATTGGGTCAGCCCGGCGGCGTCGCCCAGCTTGGTGCGTCCGCGTTGCCGGCACGGCAGGTCAAAGGGCGCCGGGTAAAGGGTCCCGATAACCGGGGCAATCTCCGATGGGGTCAGGCGCTTTGTCATATTTTTCTCCTTATAATTAAGTGCTCGCCAGCCTTAATCGCGCCAGCGGTGGCAGGCCACCTGGTGGCCGGGGGCGACGGTTTCGGTTTGCGGGAAGGTCTCGCCGCAGCGTTGATCGGCGAGCGGGCAACGGGGGTGAAACGGGCAACCGCCCGGCGGGTCGATGGGCGAGGGCAGTTCGCCGGTCAACCTGATGTGCTCGCGCGCGGCAAAAGGATCGGCCTTCGGCGTCGCCGATAATAACGCCCGGGTATAGGGATGGCGGGGGCTGTCGAAAATATCGTCGCGCCCGCCTTTTTCGACCGGAACCCCCAGATACATGACCATGATCTGGTCGGCCACATGGCGGACCACACTCAGGTCATGGGAAATGAACAGGTAGGCCAGATTGAATTCGTCTTGCAGGTCAGCCAGCAGGTTTAGCACCTGGGCCTGAATCGATACATCGAGCGCCGATACCGGTTCATCAAGCACCACGATGGCCGGGTTGAGCATCAACGCCCGGGCGATGGCGATACGCTGGCGCTGGCCGCCGGAAAACATATGGGGATAGCGCTCGTAATATTCCGGGCGCAGGCCGACACGGTCCATCATGGCGTGAGCCGCGGCGCGGCGTTGATCCGACGTCATGGCGGTATTGATCTTCAACGGCTCTTCCAGAATGGCGCCGATTTTCTGGCGCGGGTTCAGGGAACTGTAGGGGTCCTGAAACACCATCTGCACGGTACGCCTTTGGCTTTTGACCGCATCGGGGCCGTTAATAGGGGTACCGGCGATGGTCAGGTGGCCGGCTGTCGGTTCTTCAATCATGGTGACCAGACGCGCCAGGGTCGACTTGCCGCACCCCGATTCCCCGACCACGGCCAGGGTCTGGCCCTGCTTTAGGGTAAAGCTGATGCCATCGAGGGCCTTCAGGGAGGCTCTGCCGGCGAACATGCTCCGGCGAATTTCGTAATGACGTTTGAGATCGTGTGCCTCGAGGACGATATCGCTCATGATCGCGCTCCCTGGCTAAGCGGCGTATGACAGCGCACGCCGTTTTCAACCTGCGGCGCCTGCTGGCGACAAAGATCGGTGGCCAGCGCGCAGCGGGGATGGAACAGGCAACCATCGGGAATGTCGCCCTGGCCGGGAACGACCCCCGGAATCGACGGCAGCCGATCACTGTGGCTGCGTTCCGGCAGGGCATCCAGAAGGGCCGCCGTATAGGGGTGGCGGGGGGCCGAAAACAGGCCGCGCACATTTTGCTGTTCGACCTGCTGGCCAGCGTACTGAACGATGACCCGTTCGGCGGTTTCGGCGACCACGGCCATGTCATGGGTGATCAGGATCAGGGCCATGCCGTGGCGGGCTTGTAAATCGACCAGCAGATCCAGGATCTGCGCCTGAATGGTCACATCAAGGGCGGTCGTCGGCTCGTCGGCGATCAGCAGTCGGGGATTGCACGATAATGCCATGGCGATCATGACGCGCTGGTTCATGCCGCCGGACAATTGATGGGGAAACGCCGAAAGCCTTTGTTCGGGTTCCGGGATGCCGACCTGATCGAGCAGCTCGATGGCCCTTTGCTGGCGCTCCGCCGCAGTTCCGCCGAGATGGGTTTTCAGGGTTTCCTTGATCTGGTAGCCGACCGTGAAACACGGGTTCAGGGAGGTTCCCGGCTCCTGGAAAATCATCGCCATGTCCTTGCCGATAATGCTGCGGCGCCCGCCGGCGTTCATATCAAGCAGATCGACGCCATCAAAGCTGAGGGTGTCGGCGGTAATGTTGGCCGTCCACGGCAGCAACCCCATGACCGCCAGCATGGCGACGCTTTTGCCGGACCCTGACTCGCCGACGATGGAAACGATCTCGCCTTGCTCGACGGTCATGTCAACACCATCGACGGCCCGGAACAGGCCGCTGGAGGTCTGGAATTCGACCGTCAGGTTGTTGATGTCAAGCAGGCTCATGATCGTTTCAACTTCGGGTCAAGGGCGTCGCGCATACCATCCCCCATCAGGTTGAAGGACAACACCGTGAACAGGATGGCGAGGCCCGGGAAGGTCACCACCCACCAGGCACTAAGGATGAATTCCCTGGCTTCGGCCAGCAGGGTTCCCCATTCCGGCGTCGGCGGCTGCGCCCCCATGCCGAGAAAGCCGAGGGCGGCGGCATCCAGGATGGCGGTCGAAAAACTGAGGGTCGCCTGAACGATCAGCGGCGCCATGCAGTTGGGCAACAGGGTGATGAACATCAACCGCCCGGTGCCGGCCCCGGCGACCCGGGATGCGGTCACATAATCGCGCGATGATTCGGAAATCACCTGGGCCCGGGTCAGGCGCACGAAATGCGGTTGCAGGACGACGGCGATGGCGATCATGGCGTTGGTCAGGCTGGGGCCGAGCAGGGCGACCAGAACCAGCGCCAGCAACAGGGAAGGGAAGGCCAGGATGATGTCCATGACGCGCATGATGACCACATCGACGGCGCCGCGGAAAAATCCGGCGAAAAGCCCGAGGGTGATCCCGGAAGTGAGCGCGATGGAAACGACAATACAGCCGATGAACAGGGAATACCGGGTGCCGTGAATCAGCCTGGATAACATGTCGCGGCCGACCGCGTCGGTGCCCAGGATAAAGTCCCACGAGCCGCCTTCTTGCCAGGCCGGGGCCTGCAACAGGTGGTCCCGGTATTGCTCGATGGGTGAATGGGGAGCGATGATATCGGCGGTCAGCGCCAGAAAAATGACGAAGGCGACCACCGACAGACCGGCGACGGCGCCCTTGTTCTCGCTGAAATAGTGCCAGAACTCGGCCAGGCGCGCCCACGAGGAGTCTTTGTGTTTTTCGTTGGGGCCGGGTTGCGGTTTTGTATTCATGAATATTTCAGCGGTTATGGCGGATGCGCGGATTGATCAGGCCGTACAATAGGTCGACGATCAGATTGACCACCATGACGATGGCGGCAACCAGCAACAGCCCGCCCTGCACGGCTTGATAATCGCGCCGAAAAATTGAATCGACCATCCACTTGCCGATGCCGGGCCACGAAAAAATGTGTTCCGTCAGGATCGCCCCGGCGAGCAGCACGCCGACCTGCAGGCCGATGGTGGTGACAACGGGTATGAGCGCGTTGCGAAGGGCATGCACGGCAATGATGCGAAATGGCGGAAGGCCCTTGGCGCGGGCCGTGCGCACATAATCTTCGCCGAGAACCTCGAGCATGGCCGAGCGTGTCTGGCGGGCGATTACTGCCAGGGGAATGGTACCGAGAACGATGGTCGGCAATACCAGATGACTGAGGGCCGAGCGAAAGGCACCTTGCTGTCCCGATATCCAGCTATCGATGAGCATGAACCCGGTGACGGTATCGAAATAATACATCACCGATATACGCCCCGACACCGGCGTCCAGCCAAGGATACCGGAAAATAAAATAATCATCAGCAGGCCGGACCAGAAGATCGGCATGGAATACCCGACAAGCGACGTGGTCATGACGATGTGATCGAAGGCAGATTTCCGTTTGACGCCGGAAATGATGCCGGCCGGCAGGCCGAGGACGACGGCAAACACGATGGCACAGAAGGAAAGTTCCAGTGTCGCCGGGAAAAGCGTCAGGAACTCATCGAGCACCGGTTTTTTGGTGACAATGGAGACGCCCAGATCGCCGTGCAGCAAGTTGCCCAGGAAATCAAAATATTGCTGCCACCACGGCCGATCGTACCCGAACTGGGTCATCAGTTTGGCATGACGGACGGGATCGACGCCGCGCTCGCCGGCCAGCACCTCGATGGGGTCGCCGGGGATCAGCCTGATGAAGCCGAAGGCGACGACGGTGGCGCCGAGAAACGTCGGAATCAGCAGGCCGATACGGGCAATAATAAAACGCAGCATTTAAGGCAGCCGAAACAAGAAGGGGAGGAACCCGTTGTCAGGTTCCTCCCGATCTTTCACGTTAAACAAGCGCGGACCCTATTTCAGGTCGACGCCATAGAACAAATGACCGCCGAAGGGATCGATCTTGAAGTCGACGACCTCTTTGCGGATCGGCTTGAAGACCAGCGAATGGGCGATGGTTGCCCACGGCGCCTGCTCTTTGAAGACAATTTGCGCTTCTTCGTAAAGCCGGGTCCGTTCGGCGACATTGCTGGTCACCTTGGCCGCCTGGATCAGGTCTTCGAACGGCTTGTAGCACCAGCGCGCCCGGTTTGAACCGCCGACCGCGTCACAGCCCAGCAGAACGGCAAGGAAGTTATCGGGGTCGCCGTTATCGCCGGTCCAGCCCAGCAGCACCGAGTCGTGCTCGCCGGCCTTGGAACGCTTCAGGTATTCACCCCATTCGAAGCTGACGATCTCGGCCTCGACTCCGACCTTGGCCCAGTCGGCCTGGATCAGTTCGGCCATGCGCCGGGCATTGGGGTTGTAGGGACGTTGCACCGGCATCGCCCAGATGTTGGTCTTCAGGCCCGAGACACCGGCATCGGCCAACAACTTTTTAGCCGCCGCAGGATCGTAAGCGTCATCCTTGGTGGCGTTGTTGTAGGACCAGATGGTCGGCGGGATCGGATTTGTGGCGGCTTTGCCGGCGCCCTGGAATACGGCGTCGATGATAGCGGCCTTGTTGATGGCCATATTCAAAGCCTTACGCACACGCACGTCATCGAAAGGCTTTTTCTCGGTGTTATAGGCAAGATAGCCGACATTCAGGCCTTCCTGGCTCATCAGGTTGATGTCTGAATCTTTTTTCATGGCCTCGATATCCGACGGGTTCGGATACGGCATGATGTGGCATTCGCCGGCTTTCAGCTTTTGATAGCGGACGGATGCATCCGGGGTGATGGAAAACACCAGGTTGTCGATGGGCGCCTTGCCTTCCCAGTAATCCGGGTGGGCCTTATAGCGGATCACCGCGTCTTTCTGATAATCGACCAACTGGAACGGGCCGGTGCCGACCGGTTCCTGATCGGCCATGTCGGGGGTTCCTGCCTTCATCATGGCGTCGGCGTATTCGGCCGACAGGATGGAAGCGAAGTCCATGGCCATGTTGGCGATGAACGGTGCTTCCGGACGGGCCAGGTCGAAGCGGATGGTAAGGGGGTCAATGATGACGATGTTCTTGAGTAGATCGGGCATGCTCATGCCGTTAAAATACTCGTAAGCACCGCCAGAAATCTTGTGGTAGGGGTGATCGGTCTTCCACTGGCGCTCGAAGGTGTAGAGCACATCTTCGGCGTTGAAATCACGGCTTGGGGTGAAGTTTTTGGTGGTGTGGAACTTGACGCCCTTGCGCAGCTTGAAAACCACGGTCATGCCGTCGTTGGAAACGGTCCATGATTCAGCCAGCCCCGGCACGATCTGGGTGGTGCCGCGCTTGAATTCGGACAGCCTGTTGAAAATATTCTTCGATGACGCATCGAACGTGGTGCCCGATGTATACAGCGACGGATTGAATCCTTCCGGGCTGCCTTCGGAACAGTAAACAAGGGTCTTCGCAGCCTCGGCAGAGGTTGCCGCGCCCAGCGCCAGGCCGAGCCCGGTCGCTGCCACAATAAAGAGCTTTTTCATTTTTAACCTCCCAATTTAACCTCGGCCTTTATTGTTTTTAAGCTTGCCAGGGGTATGCCGATGGCCGGGTCTCGGCATCCCTTGTTTATGGTCTGGTAGCCGGTAGCTACGATTAACGGAAAACACAATGACACCGACGTTTGGCCAGAGTCAACATGGCCCTAAATACCATGAAATAAGGGCCGCCCTGTTGCCGGGGCGGCCCTTTTGTTTTGCGCATCCTTCGGATGGCGCGGTCTCTGGAAGCCAGGTTCTCATTGGCGACCGTCAATGGCTCTTAGCTGGAGTAATACATCTGCCACTCGACCGGATGCGGGGTGTGCTCGAAGTTGTAGATTTCTTCCCACTTCAGGTCCATGTAGGCGTCGATCATGTCGTCGCTCATGACGTCGCCCTTCTTCAGGAAATCGCGGTCGGCGTCGAGGGCGCCCATGGCTTCGCGAAGTGAGCCGCAGACCGTCGGCACGTCGGCCAGTTCTTCCGGCGGCAGGTCGTAAAGGTTCTTGTCCATGGCGTCACCGGGATTGATCTTGTTCTCGATGCCGTCAAGGCCGGCCATCAACATGGCCGCGTGGCCCAGGTACGGGTTGGCGACGGCATCCGGGAAACGGACTTCGACGCGCTTGCCGTTGGGGCTGGTCGAGAACGGGATACGGCACGATGCCGAGCGGTTGCGGGCCGAATAGGCCAGCAGCACCGGCGCCTCGAAGCCCGGGATCAGCCGCTTATAGCTGTTGGTGGACGGGTTGGTGAAGGCGTTCAGCGCCTTGGCGTGCTTGATGATGCCGCCGATGTAATGAAGCGCCGTATCCGACAGGTCGGCGTAGGCGGAACCGGCAAAGGTCGGCTTGCCGCCCTTCCAGATGGACTGGTGGACATGCATGCCCGAACCGTTATCGCCGGCCACCGGCTTGGGCATGAAGGTCGCTGTCTTGCCGTAGGTGTGGGCGACCATGTGGGTGACATATTTATAGATCTGAATGTCGTCGGCGTTTTTCAGTAGGCTGGAGAACGTCATGCCAAGCTCGTGCTGGGACGGCGCCACTTCGTGGTGGTGCTTGTCCATGCCCAGGCCCATTTCCTTCATCACGGTGACCATCTCGGCGCGCAGATCGTGGGCGCTGTCGACGGGCGGAACCGGGAAGTAACCGCCCTTGATCGGCGGACGGTGGCCGCTGTTGCCCTCGGCCAGGATCTTGCCGGTGACATAGGGGCCTTCTTCGGAATCAAATTCGTAGAAACACTGGTTCATGCGCACATCAAAGCGGACATCGTCGAAGACGAAGAATTCCGGCTCGGAGCCGAAGTAGGCGGTATCGCCGATGCCGGTCGAGGCGAGGTAGGCCTCGGCCCTGCGGGCGACCGAGCGCGGATCACGGTTGTAAGGCTGGCCGGTTGACGGCTCCATGATGTCGCACATCATGATCATGTGCGGCTGGGCCGAGAACGGGTCCATAACGGCGGAGGTGGCGTCGGGGATCAGCGACATATCGGATTCATTGATCGCCTTCCATCCGGCAATGGACGAGCCGTCGAACATGATGCCGTCGGCGAAGGCATCGTCGTCGATGAAGTCGGCGCACATGGACAGGTGCTGCCACTTGCCGCGGGGGTCGGTGAAGCGAAGGTCGACGAACGGGATATCGTTATCCTTCAGGTATTTCTGAACGTCGGTGGGGGTTTTGCAGTTACAAGACATTTGGGTAATCCTTTTATATATCCCTGATTGAATTATTAAATGGCGTCGGGGCCGCGCTCGCCGGTTCTGACCCGGATGGCTTCCTCGACGGTGGTGATGAATATTTTGCCGTCGCCGATACGGCCCGTATGGGCGGCCTGCTGGATGGCTTCGACGGCGCGCTCGACCATGGCGTCATCGAGGACGATTTCCAGCTTCACCTTGGGCAGAAAATCGACCACGTATTCGGCGCCCCGGTACAACTCCGTGTGGCCCTTCTGGCGGCCGAAGCCCTTGGCCTCGAGCACGGTGATGCCTTGCAGGCCAATCTCGTGCAGGGCCTCTTTAACCTCGTCCAGTTTGAACGGCTTGATGATGGCTTCGATTTTTTTCATATTGCCTTGCCCTTCGTTGATGGCGTTATCTTAACACGCGTAATTGCACGGCCCATGCCAACAAACGGCTATCGGTGAAAACCATTTTTTACTAGGGTGTTGCAGGCTTTTTAACGGGTAGTGACATTTCATCGGGCAGGGGCGCTGCCTAAAATATAGGCAATTGCCTAATCAAATGGCGAGATAACAATGAAACCCGCAAATTCCATCATGTCCGGCTATGGCACCACCATTTTCACGGTAATGAGCCAGTTGGCCACAGACCACGGGGCGATCAACCTGGGGCAGGGCTTCCCCGATGAAGACGGCCCCCTGGACATCCGCCAAAAGGCCGCCGACATCCTGATCAGCGGCCCTAACCAGTACCCGCCGATGATGGGCATGGCGGAACTCAGGCAGGCGGTCGCCGATGCCAACAAACGGTTCTATGGGCTGGATGTGGACTGGCGATCAGAGGTCATGGTCACATCGGGGGCGACCGAGGCCCTGGCCGACTGCCTGTTCGGCCTGATCGAGCCCGGCGACGAGGTGGTGCTGATCGAGCCGTTGTATGATTCCTATCTGCCCATCATCCGCCGCGCCGGGGGGGTGGCGAAGATGGTGCGCATCAAGCCGCCGGGCTGGGAGCTGCCCAAGGACGACCTGGCCGCCGCGTTTTCCCCTAAAACCAAGCTGATTTTGCTCAATTCCCCCCATAATCCGGCCGGTAAGGTGTTCGACGCCGATGAACTGGCGTTTATCGGCGGATTGCTGGAAAAGCACGACGCCTATGCGGTTTGTGACGAAGTTTACGAGCATCTGGTGTTCGATGGCCGCCTGCACATTCCGCTGATGACTCTGCCGGGAATGCGGGACCGGTGCTTGCGCATCGGCTCGGCCGGCAAGACCTTTTCGGTGACCGGCTGGAAGGTCGGCTATGTCACCGGGGCGGCGTCCTTGCTGTCGGCGGTGGCCAAGACCCACCAGTTCAATACCTTTACCACCGCGCCCAATCTGCAACTGGCGGCGGCCTTTGGATTGCAGAAAGATGATAGTTATTTCAATGGACTATCTAAAAACCTTCAGGCAAAACGTGATCGTCTTTCGGAGGGCCTACAAGGGCTTGGCTTTAAGACAATGGAGAGCCAGGGCACCTATTTCCTGACCGTCGATTTCCGGC
>JABMOQ010000004.1 GCA_013204045.1 Rhodospirillaceae bacterium
AGTCGCGGCTGAAGTCGAGAAAAATATGCAGATGGCGCAGCAGTTGAATATCACCGGCACGCCGTCATTCGTTATCGGCAATCATCTTGTCCCCGGCGCCATCGACATGAACGCGTTAAAGCAATTGGTTGCCGCCGCGCGCAAGGGATAATTTCCGCCTATTTGACCTTCAAGATGGCATAGCGGAAACCGTTTACGCCTTCGATCAATAGCATCAACGACGGCCGGCCGGCTTTCTTGGCGTCCGTATACATCTCTACCAGCCGGGCGGGCTGCCACACCAGTTCCTGGTTGACCTGGTAGATGACGTCGCCGCGCTGAATGCCGGAATTTTCCGCTTTGGTCGGATCGGTCAGGGTGACCAGCAACCCGGTCGCCCCCCAGCGGATGTTAAAACTTTCCCGAACCTTGGGCGTCAGCGCCGAAAAGGTGATGCCGACCGTGGGCAACGAGGCGAAAGCCCCCTTACTCACCCGCCATGACGGCTGCCAACTGCCGGCCGTCATCTTCAACTGCACCGGCTTGCCGCCGCGCAAGCCGTCGATGGCAATTTCGTCACCGGCTTTCAGTTCCTGCATGATGACCAGCAGCTTGTCGAAGGTATCGATGGATTGGCCGGCGAATTTAAGGATCAGATCGCCGCGTTGAACGCCCGCCTTGTCGGCCGGGCCGCCGAGCGAGAGATCGAGGACAAGCACCCCTTCCACCTTTGCCAGCCCCAGGGCTTCGGCGACCTTCTCCGATACCCCCTGCACCTGCATGCCGACGAAAGCCACTTCATCTGCCATTGCCGGTGGCGTTGAAATCACCACCATGGCGCTTAAAAAGATGATCGAAAACAGTTTTCCGTACATGTGCCTTTCGGGCCTCCGCAAATTCTACTGACAGTTCTGGACCGGCAGCGCTTCAATTTTTTCCTGGGTCAGGATCACGGTAAAATCCTGATAATCAAGCAGCAGCATGGGCGTGACACCGTTTTCAAGCTGCAATATTTCCACTTCATAATCGGGGGCCGCCGCCTGGCTGTCGAGGGTATAAAAAGCCATTCTGATTTTCCATCCCGGCTGGTCGACAAGCGGTCCCTGGGCGGCGATCATATCCTTGCCCATATGCTCTTCCGGGCCAAGGCGCGGACCGATAAAGGCGGTGACCTGCTGGGGGCCTTCGCCGTCGGCGCCGTCGAACACGGTGGCCGTCGCATGACGTTCACCGGCCAGGGCTTTCTGGATCAACCAGTTGGTATGGCCAAGGGGGAAAATGGTGCCTTCGGGCAAGGGGATTTTCACCCCTTTCGGCTGCTGGAAATTGGCATTGCCGACGCCGCCGGATTTTTCCATCAGGGCGCGGCCCCTGAAATCTTCCCGCGTGCCGTTGACGATGTTGCTGGCGAAAAATCGATAACCGGTCTTGTCGGTGGATTCCCAGGCGGTGAAGCGAAGGTCCTGGGTGATAATGCCGCCGTCGGGCAGGGCCAGGTCCATACGCAGGGACTGTGACAGGGTCCACCCGAAACAGGTTTTCTGCATTTCCATGCTCATGCTGCCTTCCGCCCCGACAAAATTGCTGCCCGCCCGCACGGTCCCCAGTTTCAGCGAATAAATGGCCTTGTGGGCGACCAGCTCGGCCACCGCCGGGCGAATCCACAGCACCGCCAGGGCGGCCATCAAAGCGGACGTGAAAAGATGCTTCCTCATGCCCCAACCATAGGCAGAAACCGGCCCGATCAAAAGCGATTGTTGCCTCCGGGCTCCGCTCAAGGTATCCATCTAACCCATGAAAGTCCTCAGTATTTTCGGCACCCGCCCGGAAGCCATCAAAATGGCGCCGGTGGTCAAGGCCCTCGAAGCGGCAAGCGGTATCGCTAGCGCCATCTGCGTCACCGCCCAGCACCGGGGGATGCTCGATCAGGTGCTCGATCTTTTTGCCATGAAGCCCGACTTCGACCTGAACATCATGCGCGAAAACCAGGACCTGTCCCACATCACCGCCGCCGTGCTGGAAGGCGTCGGCAAGGTTATCGACGAATACAAGCCAGGCCGGGTGCTGGTCCACGGCGACACCACCACCACCCTGGCGGCGTCCCTGGCCGCCTTTTACCGGAAAATTCCCGTGGCTCATGTAGAGGCCGGCTTGCGCACCGGCGACATGCACGCCCCGTGGCCGGAAGAAATGAACCGCCGCCTGACCGATTGCATCGCCGACATCCATTTCCCACCGACCCAATCGGCGGCCGATAACCTGCGCCGCGAGGGCCACGACGACGGCTCCATGGTGGTCACCGGCAACACGGTCATCGACGCGCTTTTTGATGTTACCGAAAAGCTGAAAAACGACGATGGCTTGCGCAGGCAACAGGAAAAACTGTTTCCCTTCCTGGATTCTGCCCGCCGCCTGATCCTGGTGACCGGCCACCGACGCGAAAATTTCGGGCCGGGATTCGAGCGCATCTGCACGGCGCTGGCCCATTTGGGAAAACGCGGCGATGTGCAGATCGTCTACCCGGTTCACCTGAACCCCCATGTGCAGGAACCGGTCAAGCGCATTCTGGGTGATGCCGCTGGCGTCCACCTGATCGCCCCCCTGGATTACCTGCCCTTCGTTTATTTGATGGAACGGGCCTATGTTGTGATTACCGATTCCGGCGGTATTCAGGAAGAAGCGCCTTCCCTGGGAAAACCCGTGCTGGTCATGCGCGACGTCACCGAACGACCGGAAGCCGTCGCCGCCGGAACCGTGCGGCTGGTCGGCACCGATGGGGCAAAAATTATTTCCGAATGTGAGCGCCTGCTGGATGACGAAAGCGCCTATGGGGACATGAGCCGCGCCCATAATCCCTATGGCGATGGCAAGGCCGCCGGGCGTATTGTCGAAGAATTGCTGAAACGGGACACATAAACGTGGTTAAGGAATTTAAAAAAATCTGCGTCCTCGGCCTCGGTTACGTGGGCCTGCCGACGGCCGCCATCTTCGCCAGCCGCGGCGTCACCGTGCAGGGCGTCGACACCAACGCCAAAACCGTCGAGCTGATCAACCAGGGCAAGGTACATATTATAGAGCCCGATCTCGACATCATCGTCTCCAGCTCGGTCAACGCCGGCATGCTGAAAGCCGGCCACACACCGGAACCGGCCGATGCCTTCATCATCGCCGTGCCGACCCCGTTTACCGGCGCCAACAAGCCGGACCTGACCTATGTGCAGGCGGCGACCGCGTCGATCGCCCCGGTGCTGGAAAAAGGCGCCCTGGTGATTGTCGAATCGACCTGCCCGGTGGGCACCACCGAAAAAGTCTCCGGGTGGCTGGCGGCGGCGCGCAAGGATCTCACATTCCCCCACTTGGCTGGCGATAAGGCCGACGTACAGGTCGCCCACAGCCCGGAACGGGTGCTGCCCGGCCGGGTGCTGCTGGAACTGGTCAGCAACGACCGGGTCATCGGCGGCATCAGCCCCTATTGTGCAGAGCGCACGGCCCAATTGTATAAAATCGCCATCGGCGGCAAATGCCTGCTGACCACGGCGGCGACGGCCGAACTGGTCAAGCTGGCGGAAAACGCCTACCGGGACGTCAACATCGCCTTCGCCAACGAGCTTTCCCTGATCGCCGACAAAATGGGCATTGATGTGTGGGAAGCCATCGAGCTGGCCAATCACCATCCCCGGGTCAATATCCTCAGGCCCGGCCCCGGCGTCGGCGGCCACTGCATCGCCGTCGATCCGTGGTTCCTGGTTGATGGCGCGCCGGAAGTCAGCCCGCTGATCCAGACGGCCCGCGCCGTCAACGACGCCAAGCCTGTTCATGTGGCCAGCCAGGCCCTGGCCGCTGCCAAATTCAGCAAAGCCAAAACCATCGCCTGCCTGGGCTTGGCCTACAAGGCCGACATCGACGATTTGCGCGAAAGCCCGGCCATCGCCATCACCGCCGATATCGCCGAAAGCTTCGGCGGCCCGGTGCTGGTGGTCGAGCCCAATACCCAAGACCTGCCAGAGCCCCTGACTGAAATGAACAACGTCAAGCTGGTCGATCTGGAAACCGCCCTCGAGGCGGCCCAGGTCATCGTCCTGCTCACCGACCACCGGCCCTTCCGCGAGATGGACCGGGCGCGGCTGGTCGGCAAGGCGGTGATCGATAGCCGGGGGATTTGGCGGTAGGGGCCTTTCTGAAATCGATTATTATATTGTAGGTCGGCACGACACATGGGACCAACCTTGATCTACGATAAGTCAGCAATCCACTCCTTCTCAGAGAAGGAAGCTCACTGGTTGACCAATTTATACAACGTGAATATGACCCCAGTTCTATTCATGGAAATCATGGCTGACCTCAATAAGTACCCTAATGACCTCCCTTTATCTGTCAAACAAGTCAGAACTCTAGCCAAGAAGTTCTCCCCTATCGATACCCACCAAAATATTCATCACCGTGAAATTTGGACTCACAACCTGATTGGACACCATGTACCCATGGATGGAAGGACGATGGTTGGGGGAGGCGTAGAACTGACAGCATCAAATGGCAAGAAAGGCATCTTCATTGACGAGCAACCTGAAGAGAAAGCTCTACGTCGGTGGAAGGATGGCGATTTCGAGGAATTTGAACATGAGCTTGCAGACCGCTGGCGAGACTCAACTCGGGACGTGGACCTTCAACAGTATGTACAAACATTCAAGAGATCAAAGTCAAAACAACACCGGCGCATTGAAACCCTAAAGGAATTGATTATCGCGGTAGATAAAGTCTGCGACGGCATTGGTGGTCAGTACCGAATGCTACAGAGAGTTTTGGACGACTTAGAGCCTAATAACAATCAACTACATGCACAGGTGATTAAAAGATGGAAAGCCTCCGGTCGCCCTCCAATCAGGAGATTTGCCCCATATGCGGTTTACTGTCACGCAGTGAATCTGTTCTTCTACGTTGGAGTTGGTGAAGGCATGTTAAGCACGAGGGCGACCAACTTGATCGACCTCCAGTACTTATACTACCTACCGTTCTGCAAAGTTTTTACATCTGGCGATAAGTTCCATATTCAAATCGTCCATCTTTTCCTTCAGCCTGACCAGATATTTGTTAAGTCTTCTGCCCTGAAATCAGACCTAATGTTGATCGTAGATATGTGGGAAGATTCAGACAAAACAGGCGGCATCGCAAACTTCATCAAGCAACCTCCACGTGGGGGAAAATTTATCACGGAGAAAATTTGGGATCACTGCACCCCTTCTTGGAGGGAGTGGGCTGACGCACCTAAACCTAAGCGTTCCCCAGAGGAAGACGCTAAGACCATGGAACACCTTCGCCCAATGATGGAGGCAATAGAAGCATATGAAAAACGAAAAAAGCCTGATAGCCACTAGACATAACACGCCTCGACGGCAAGGCGGTGATCGATAGCCGGGGGATTTGGCGGTAGGGCCGCCCAGCGGTTCCGTCATCCTCGGGCTTGCCCCAATTCCTTGACATTTCCCTAATTTAGGCGTATTATCCTATTTCTTCCGCCACCGACAGGCGGCGGCAAAATGGCTTTGGAATCTTCGACCCTTGATTTCATTACATTAATTGGCTTTCGTTCCTTCACTTTTTTTTTGGATTCCCCAATGAACAACTCCGCCCTTTATTATATAAGGTAATTCGAATAT
>JABMOQ010000016.1 GCA_013204045.1 Rhodospirillaceae bacterium
CATCGGCGATGGCCCGGGTCAGGTGAATATTGAAGCCCTGCTTGGTGCCGTCCCGGTCCATGGAGGTCAGCAGAATTTCCCCGGCGCCGTTTTCGACCATGCGCCGGGACCAGTCGACGGCATCGATCCCGGTCGCCTCGCGGCCGCCGTGGGTGAAAATTTCAAATTTGTTTTTGGCCACCGACTTGGCGTCCACGGATACCACGATGCACTGGGAGCCGAATTTTTGCGCCGCCTCGGCGACGAAATCCGGGTTGTGGACCGCCGCCGTATTGATCGACACCTTGTCGGCACCGGCCAACAGCAGGCGGCGGATGTCTTCGGTGCTGCGCACGCCGCCGCCGACGGTCAGCGGCATGAAACATTGTTCGGCGGTCCGTGATACCACATCCAGAATGGTGTCGCGGTTCTCGGCGCTGGCGGTGATGTCAAGGAAGGTCAGCTCGTCGGCACCGGCAGCATCGTACAGGCGCGCCTGCTCGACCGGATCACCGGCATCGACCAGATCGACAAAGTTGACGCCCTTGACGACGCGGCCGCCTTCTACGTCGAGGCATGGAATGATGCGCGCTTTCAGCATGTCTTTTGCCCTATTCCTTTAACAATGCCACGGCATCGCCAACATCTATGTGGCCATCGTAAACGGCGCGGCCACTGATCACGCCTTCCAGCAGGCCGCCCGCCGCCGCTTTAAGGGCGCGCAAATCATCCATGGACGATACCCCGCCAGAGGCGATGACCGGAATTGAAACGGTGCGCGCCATGGCCACGGTGGCTTCGGTGTTCGGCCCCTGCATGGCGCCGTCGCGGGCAATGTCCGTATATATGATGGCGGCGACGCCGGCATCTTCGAAGCGGGCGGCCAGATCGAGGGCGGTAATTTCGGAAACCTCGGCCCAGCCTTCGACGGCGACGAAGCCGTCCCTGGCATCGATGCCGACGGCGATGGATCCTGAAAATTCCTTGCACGCCGCCTTGACCAGTTCCGGGTCACGCAAGGCGGCGGTGCCCAATATAACCCGGGTGATTCCGGCCTCGAGCCAGTAGGCGATGGTCTGCATATGGCGGATGCCGCCGCCCAGTTGCGCCGGCATATGGATGGCGGCGAGGATCGCCCGGACCGCCGCGCCATTGACCGGCTTTCCTTCAAAGGCGCCGTTCAGGTCGACCACGTGCAGCCATTCGGCCCCGGCATCTTGAAAGGCCCGGGCCTGATCGGCGGGGCTGTCGTTGAACACGGTGGCGGCATCCATGTCGCCGCGCAACAGGCGCACGCACTGTCCGTCTTTTAAATCGATGGCCGGGAAAAAGATCATGGCCCCTAAGGTTTCCATTTCAAAAAGTTGGCGATGAGCCGCAAGCCGAATCCTTGACTTTTTTCCGGGTGAAACTGGGTGCCGATCATGTTGTCGCGGCCGATGACGGCGGTAACCGGGCCACCGTAGTCGGTGGTCGCCAGCACGTGGTCTGCGTTTTCACAGTTCATCGCGTAACTGTGTATAAAATAAGTGTGGTAGCCATCTACCAAGCCGTCGAACAATGGGTGACCGGGTTTTGTAAAGGCAAGCTGGTTCCAGCCCATGTGCGGAATTTTCAAATTTTTATCGTCCGGCGCCAGCGCCGCCACGCTGCCTTTTATCCAGCCAAAACTTTCGTGAGTTCCGTTTTCCAAGCCGCGCTCAGCCATCAGCTGCATGCCGACACAGATGCCGATAAAGGGCCGGCCTTTTTGCAGCACCGCCTCGCTCATGGCGGCGACCATACCGTCGACGGCGGCGAGGCCGGCCTTGCAGTCTGCAAACGCGCCGACCCCCGGCAACACAATGTGCGAGGCGGCGGCCACCACATCGGCTTTATTGGTGACCACCACCGGCAAGTCGAAACCATCCTCGCGGGCGGCCCGCTCGAATGCCTTGGCCGCCGAGTGCAGGTTGCCGGAGCCGTAATCGATGATGGCGACGGTCATATCAGGCCCCCACCATTCCCGCCGCCAGTTCGGGGCGGGCATCCAGGTAGCGGCGTTCGGCCTCATACAGGCTCGCCGCGACGACGACACCGTCGGCCTCGTAGCCTTTGCGTTTCAGTGTCCAGGCGCGCAAATCGCAAGCCGATAGCCCGACCATGACGGCGATGCCCAGGGACAGGGCCGAGGCCGTCGCGTCATTATAGCCCAGCTCCTTGGCGAAAATGCCGAACACCACCTGGGCGCTGAAAATCAACGCCGCCGCTGCCCACATACGATTGTACAAGGCCCACGGCACCGAAAACAGGAATGCCCACCAGTTGAATCCGTCGCGCACCAGGACCAGGTCGCCATCACCGGGCGGCGGGGCCGAGCGTCGAAGGTGAACGGTATAAACGTGCGCCGTCATGATCGCTGTTTCCGAATAAATTAAGCCGCCAATTACGAGGCGGAACCGCTGCCGAGCACGCCCTTGGTCGACGGCACGGCGCCGGCTTTGCCGGGATCGATGGTGATGGCCTGGCGCAGCGCCCGGGCCAGCCCCTTGAAACACGACTCGACAATATGGTGGTTGTTCTCGCCGTATCGGGTTTCCACGTGCAGGGTCAGCCCGGCGCCCTGGGCGAAGGCCTGAAACCATTCCTTGAACAGTTCGGTGTCCATGTCGCCCAATTTGTCGCGGTCGAACTCGACCCGCCACACAAGGTGTGGCCGGTTTGAGGCATCGATGACGACGCTGCTCAATGTTTCGTCAATGGCCGACATCGCTTGGCCGCACCCGGCAATGACATTGCGGTCGCCCAAAGCCACGGCGATGGCCTCGCCGATCACGATGCCAGTATCCTCGG
>JABMOQ010000100.1 GCA_013204045.1 Rhodospirillaceae bacterium
AGGCTCAGGCACGGGTTCGGGCTCGACCGGTGGCGGCTGGTTTGGGGCCGGCGCGTCGACTCTCGCCGTCTCGAAGCCCCCGCCAGCGGCCGCCTGCGCGCCAACGGAGGGGGCGGTGAATTCTATATCAATCGGCTGAATTTCCACACCCTCGGTAAAGTCTTCGCCGAGGACGGGAATAAACTCTGTCGGGGCCGCCTCGGGGGGGGAGTCGCCGGCCGCCGTCTCGAATTTGGCAAGACTTTCGTCCATGGCAACTTCATCGGCCAGTTCTTCATCGGGGATGATTTCCTGGATCACTTCCTGAGCCAGCATTTCTTCGCCAAGTTTCTCGACCGAGGCCTCATCGAGGCCGTAATTGTTGGCATCGCCAATATCGGGCAGGCGTCCAAGGGCGCCGCCGAACATGTTCAGCAACTGGTTCATGGAAACATTGAACGGTGTCGTCGGCGCGGCATTCACATTGGCCACCCATGTTCCCTGATAAGGCGCGTTCAGGACCATAACGCCGGCCGGGCTGGTGACCACGACCTCGCCGGTGAAGCCGCCTTCTTCCTCCATCATGATGACCCGCAGGCCCGTGTCGTCCCCCAATTCAACGCCCAGCTGGGTGCCGCGAATGCCAATGGTGGCCAAGGGTGTTTCGATGGTCATGGCATCCGGGTTGGTTTTGGCGACCATGCCGCTGACGAAGGTGAAGATGCCTTCACTGGCTGTCAGGGCGACCGAGCCGTCCTGGGTGGCCGCGTCAAAGACCATTTCATCCAGGGTAATGCGACCGTTTTCGGCCATGGAGAACACGGTCTGGTCGGCCAGCACGACGCCGACCGCGCCATCATCGCCGGTGGCGATAACGTCGCCCTGATAGACGGGGCCGCCGATGGCCAGCGGCGTTTCCGTTCCGTCCGTGTGGACGATATGGACCATACCGGTCAGGGTCTCGACCTGGCCAATAGGGGCGCCGTAGGTGAATTCTGTCATTGTTGCGGTGTTTGCCATGTCATCCTCCTGCTATCAGAAGAACCACTTTCGTGACTTACAGGTAATTATACACTATTATCCGTGTAAATAAGTTAACGGGAGTCAAATAACATCGAGTCGAACGAATATGCGTATCAATATACGGCTCCATCCCGCGAGAAAGAGAATTTTCCAGGCCCTGTGGGGGAGGGGGAGGAGTTGAATAATTACAATTACGTAGTGAAAATAAAAAGATAGTGATATCGTATTCGATACCCTTATATGGAGTATTTCTCATTGTAAATAGATTCAAGTGTCCCATATATTCGCCATGAAAAATCACATCCTCATCGTTGATGACGACAAGCAGTTACGCACCTTTACGGCGGCGCTCCTGAAAGAGCACGGTTTTGAGGTGTCCGAGCTGTCCAGTGCCGATAACCTGCTGCGCCAGGTGCGCCAGCATGGGCCCGATCTGGTGCTTCTCGATCATCATATGGAGGGTGTCGAGGGGCTGGCGGCGCTCAAGGATTTGCGCAAGCGGCACATGATGGTGCCGGTGGTGATGCTGACCGCCGACAGCAACCAAAGCGTTATCTTGCAATGTTTCCGGGAAGGTGCCGACGATTTCATCCAGAAACCCTATGACGAGGATTTCCTGGTCGTGGTCATCAAGCGGACCCTTGCCCGCAAGGGCACCAGCCTCAAGGATGCGGTATTCCTGCTGCTGAAATACTGCCGCCACAAGGAAGACTGCGACTTTCCCAAAAACTGGACCTGCACCTGCGGCATGGCCGACGCGGTGACCGCCGCCGTCGATGCCACCCATAACGTCACCGACTAACCTGCCGCCAAACCTGTCTTGACTTCCAGAGGCCCAAAGAGCCAAGCGAGTGGAACGAGCGCCCGGCGCGTGAGGGGCATCAACACTAGTTCATGACGATACGCGGTGCCTCGCTTTCGCCGCTGGCCAGGGCGCGTTCGGTCTTTTTCCAAATGGTGGCGGCAATCGCCCGGTAAGCCTTGGCGTGTTCGCTGTCCGGTTGCGACAGTACGATCGGATGGCCACTGTCCGAAGTTTCCCGGATGTCGATGGCAAGGGGAACTTCGCCCAGGAAATCAGTACTCAGCAGTTCCGCCTCTGCCTTGGCGCCGCCATGGCTGAAGATGTTGGAATGTTCGCCGCAATGGGGGCAGGCGAAGTAGCTCATGTTTTCGATGATGCCGAACACCGGGACGTTAACTTTTCGGAACATGTTAAGGCCGCGCCGGGCATCGGCAAGGGCAATGTCCTGGGGGGTCGATACAATGACGGCGCCGGTCAGCGGCACTTGCTGGGCCATGGTCAACTGCACGTCGCCGGTGCCCGGCGGCATATCGACGA
This sequence comes from Rhodospirillaceae bacterium, assembly GCA_013204045.1. Taxonomy (GTDB): domain Bacteria; phylum Pseudomonadota; class Alphaproteobacteria; order Rhodospirillales; family JABHCV01; genus JABMOQ01. The sequence goes on from JABMOQ010000100.1 coordinate 2,345, forward strand.
CCAAAACATCCAGGTCGCCCCAGTTAACGTCGCGCATCATCTGCTGCAATGCGGTCTGTGCCATGGGGCCGCGCCAGATAACGGGGGTTTCTTCCTCGATCAGGAAACCCATGGACATGCACTTGACGCCGTGGCCTTCCATGGGGTCCAGGTTCTTGCCGTCGCTCGATGCGGGCTGGCCGGAAATGCCAAGCATACGCGGCATGGAGGGTCCGTAAATATCGGCATCCAGAATACCAACCTTGAGGCCATCGGCGGCCAGCGCCAGGGCCAGATTGACGGATGTGGTCGATTTGCCGACCCCGCCTTTGCCGGAAGCGATCGCAATGATCGACTTGACGCCGGGCATCAAGATGGCATCGGGGCCGGTGCCGGCCGGGTGTTTTTCGCCGCCCTGCTGATTGTGGACCGGGGCGCTGTTGGCAGGCTGGCCGCGCTCGGCGGTCAGAACCACGGTCGCCGACAGCACGCCGTCAAGGGCGTGGACGGTCTTTTCGGCTTGTTTGCGTAAAGGCTCCATTTTCGGGCCGCGCTCGGCCTCGACCTCGATGGCGAAGGCCACATGGCCGTCCTTGATTTGCAGCTCTGACACCATGCCCTTGGCGACAATATCCTGATCGCCGTCCATGACGCCCTTAAGGGCCTCGACAATTTTTGCTTCGTTAATTCCTGACATACTTGAAATCTCCATAAAATAAGCCGATATCCGTCTGGTGCCGTAATGGTGCCTTAATTCGTACTTATAGGACGCTCAAGGGGTGGGGCGAGTCTCGTTCGTTGCACCGATTGGCTAGCTGTCCTATAAGGCAGTTCTAATGAGCCTATGAAGTAACATTAGTTTTTAAAAATACAAGCCCGGCCATCAGGCCAGAATGAAAAGGACCATAGTTATATGCCCTGGAATCAGCAAGGTGGCGGTGGACAAGGCCCATGGGGAGGCGGTCCGTCATCGCCTCAACCCCCTGATATTGAAGAAATTTTGCGCCGCAGTCAGGATCAATTCAAAAAATTCCTGCCCGGCGGATTTGGTCAGGCGCGCGGATTTATCCTGATCGTCGTCGGCGCCATCGCCATTTGGCTGCTCAGCGGCTTTTACCGGGTGCAACCGGGCGAGCAGGGGGTCGAGCTGTTGTTCGGCAAATTCGTCAAGGTGACCGCGCCGGGCCTCAATTACTGGCCGCCGTCCCCGTTCGGGCAGGTTTTCAAGCCCAACGTGGAGCACACCAACCAGATAACCGTCGGTTTCCGCGGTACCGGTGAATCCGAACGGGGCTCCGCCGTGCGCGATGTGCCCCAGGAAAGCCTGATGCTGACCGGTGATCAGAACATCATCGATGTCGATTTTGTGGTTCAGTGGCGTATCAAGAACGCCGCCGATTTCCTGTTTAATATCCGCAATCCGCAGGCCACCGTGAAACTGGCGTCGGAAAGCGCAATCCGCGAGATCATCGGCCAGACCACCCTGGAAGATGCATTGACCGTCAAGCGCGGGGAAGTCGAAACCCTGACCAAGGTCTTGTTACAGGAAATTCTCGATAGTTATGGTGCCGGCGTTTATATCGTTGACATCAAACAGCAGAAGGTTGATCCGCCGATTGCCGTTATCGACGCCTTCAACGACGTGCAAAGCGCCAAGCAGGATCAGGAACGCAGCGTTAACGAGGCGACGGCTTACCGTAACGGCATCGTTCCCCGGGCCAAGGGTGAAGCCGCCCGCATGGTTCAGGCGGCCACCGCCTATAAGGAAAAGGTGGTCAAGGAGGCCGAAGGTGAAGGCCAGCGGTTCCTGTCGGTTTATGAAGCCTATAAACAGGGCAAGAAAGTGACGACCGAACGGCTCTACATTGAGCGTATGCAGCAGGTGCTGAAAGGTATCGACAAGGTTATCGTCGATAACGACAGCGGCCAGGGCGTTGTTCCCTATCTGCCGTTACCTGAACTGAAGAAAAGAGCTGAGGGAGCGAACTGATGAAAAAATCACTGGCCATTCTTGGCGCGATCATCATCATCGGCGGCATTACCGCTTATGGCACCTTCTTCACCGTGCATCAGGCATCCCAGGCGCTGGTACTGCAGTTCGGCAACCCGATCCGCATCGAACGGGATCCGGGCCTCAAGTTCAAGGTACCGTTCTTGCAAAACGTCGAATACTACGACCGGCGCATCCTCGATCTTGATCCGCCGGCCCAGGAAGTCATCTTGCAGGACCAGAAGCGCATCAACGTCGACAGCTTCGCCCGTTACCGTATTGTCGATCCGCTTGAGTTCCGCAAAAAGGCTTCGACCGACGTGGAATTTAGGGCCGTTTTCGGTGGTCGGTTGAACGCCGCCGTACGTGCCGCGGTCGGCCGGGTATTGCTGGGTGACATGTTGACGGCGAAACGCGCCGAAGTCATGCATACCATCACCACGGCGCTCAAGGAGCAGGCACCCGATTTCGGGGTCGAGGTCGTCGATGTCCGCATCGGTCGCACCGATTTGCCGGAAGCCACGTCACAGGCCGTATACAACCGTATGCGCTCTGACCGTATTGCCCAGGCCGCCGAATTGCGCGCCAAAGGCGAGGAGCTTAAATCCATCATCGAGGCCGCTGCCGACCGGGAGCGCACCGTGATCTTGGCCGAAGCCCAGAAGCAGGCGGAAATTCTGCGTGGTCAGGGCGAAGGCACCCGGACGACCATCCTCAATGATGCCTTTGGAAAGGACCCGGAATTCTTCGCTTTCTATCGCTCCATGGAAGCCTATGGCGAAGCGCTCGGCGAAGGCACCACCATGGTGTTGTCACCGAACAGCGATTTCTTCCGCTTCTTCAATCGCCAGGGTGGTGGCGACAAGGCCAAGAACTAGGCTATGGCTGCGGGGCTGTGACAGATTTGATTGCAGCCCTCGGCCTCGCCCTGGTCCTGGAAGGGGCGGCTTACGCGCTGTTTCCCGATGCCATGCGGCGTATGATGGCCCAGGTTCTGGAAATGCCGGGCTCGAATGTGCGGATGGCCGGGCTTGCGGCGGCCGTCCTTGGGGTCGGGGTGATCTGGCTGGTCAGGGGTTGACGTTGAAAAAATCATTACTTTTTTCCATTTCGGCCATAGTTCCACCATATTAATTGTGAAAATGACAGTCGCCCGGAATTGAATAGCACTTGATGTCATGGAGAACACGAACGTGAATCAGAAAGCGGAAGCAAAAACCCCCCTATGGCAAATGCCGGTGACCTGGCTGGCGGCGACGGTTGTCGCGCTGGCCATGATGCTGGCGACGTTTCAGGCACAGGCCGCAGCAACCCCCGAGAGTTTTGCCGACCTGGCCGCCAAGTTGCTTCCCGCCGTGGTCAACATTTCGACGACCCAGGTTATCGAGGGGCGCAATGTTCCGGAAATGCCGCAGCTTCCGCCCGGATCGCCGTTCGAGGATTTTTTCAAGGAATTTAATGACCGCAACAACCAGCAAGGTGTGCCGCGCACCCGCAAGGCAACATCGTTGGGGTCCGGTTTCATTATTGATGCCAAGTCAAACGGTGACAGCTTTGTCGTTACCAACAACCACGTCATTCAGGACGCCGACGAAATTACCGTCATCTTGCAAAATGATGTCAGGCTCAAGGCAGAGCTTGTTGGTCGCGATGCGAAAACCGACCTTGCCGTCCTGAAAGTTCATTCCGACAAGGCGCTGCCGTCCGTGGGCTTCGGTGATTCCACAAAATCCAGGGTCGGCGACTGGGTCGTTGCCATCGGCAACCCGTTCGGCCTTGGCGGCACGGTCACTGCCGGCATCATTTCGGCGCGTGGCCGGGATATCAATTCCGGCCCCTATGATAATTTTATCCAGACCGATGCCTCGATCAATCGCGGCAATTCGGGCGGCCCCATGTTCAACATGCAGGGCCAGGTCATCGGCATTAATACGGCGATCTATTCGCCGTCCGGCGGCAGTGTGGGCATTGGCTTTGCCATTCCCAGCTCCGGGGCCGAACCGGTGATCAAACAGTTGATCAAACATGGCGAGGTCAAGCGTGGCTGGCTTGGCGTCCACATTCAGGCGGTCACCGATGAAATCGCCGAGACCCTGGGACTGAAAAAGGCCGAAGGCGCCCTGGTCGCCAGTATCATCAAGGACGGCCCGGCGGAAAAGGCTGGCGTCAAGGTTGGCGATGTGATTCTGGAATTTGACGACAAACCGGTCGTCGAGATGCGTAAACTACCGCGTATCGTGGCTGAAACCGATATCGACAAGCCGGTCAAGATTCTGGTCTGGCGCGACAAGAAAAACGTCACCCTGAAGGTTAAAGTCGGCGAGCTTGAAGAAGAAATGGTCGCCGACTCTACCGATCCCAAAGAAAGCGAACAAAAACCGGCCGCCGACAAGATGGTTGATCCGCTCGGCGTGGCGCTTGCCGAATTGACACCGGCCCTTCGCGAACGCTTCAAGCTTGACGATCAGGCCCGTGGCGTCATCGTCACCGAGGTTAAGGAAGACAGCGTCGCCTTTGAAAAGGGCATCCGCCCCGGCGATTTAATCGTCGAGGTCAGCCAGGAAGAGGTGACGTCGCCCGGCCAGGTCATCGACAAGCTGGAACAGGCCCGCAAGAAAGACCAGAAAAGGGTTCTGATGCTGATTGAGGGTCAATCGGGCCTGCGTTTCGTGGCGCTGAGTATCGAAAAAACCGGCTGATTAAGAAAAGTATTCGGGGAAAGCCTTCTTCAGGTTGCCGGCGACCC
>JABMOQ010000101.1 GCA_013204045.1 Rhodospirillaceae bacterium
ACCCAAGGATTCTCTAGGGTCCACGCCAAGCGGATGGGTGGCCGAGTGGCTGAAGGCGCTCCCCTGCTAAGGGAGTATGGGTTTTATCGCTCATCGAGGGTTCGAATCCCTCACTGCCCGCCACCATTTAACCAGACAATTAGCCTGCCCCCACGAAGTGCTCGACCTCTCTCAATCGTCTCGGACTATTTTTAAGGTTTCAGGTCACCGGAACGACCTTGCCCCAGTAACCGCTTCACTAACCCCCAAATCAGGGCTGTCGGCGCGGCGGCTTGGGCGGCATTATCAATGCCGCTCGTGTACAGGTACTCGATCATGCGAGTTCTGTCTGGTCCGTCAGGTTCAGGCTCGAACTGGATGCCAATTTCATTTTCAGACCTGCGAACGATGCGTCCATTCAAATCAACGATGCCAGAGACATCGAGAAGCACCGGCGTATTGTTTTTCAGCACTTCGTATGCGGGCGTCAGGATGCTAGCCCCGCCCAAAGACATGTCAGTGACCGTGCAAGCATATCGCATGCCCTGCACTTCTATTTCAGCATCGATCAGGACTGGAAACCGTTCCTGGATGCGCCGGGCTGCGCTCTCGAAACTCATCAACACCGCAATGGCAAGGATTGAGGTATTGTAAATTGCCCAGAACCCGGCCACCGCGAGGAAACCCTCCTGCTCGACAATCCGGGTGTCAGTCGGAATATTGGCCAGAAACCCAACAAGATTGACGGCTAATAACCCGCCCAGGACGATAACGTCGGTAGTCGCGATTTTAATTTTTTCGGACGATCTACCTTTTGGCGTGACCTGAAACGGGCGGCCGAAGGGACGGATCAAGGACGAGATGACCACAGGGAGCAAACGAACCGCTACCAAGGCCGCCGGGCCATCGTTGATAATCGGATATGCCTGCCTTCCGTTATACCAGATTGATGACAACCAACCGGCAACAAGAACCGGGAACTGCCAGAACAAGATTTCCTGAGCGTTTGCATTCTCCAAAGGTTCTAGCCCAAACCAGAAGTAGAGGGCAGGGATGATCAGCACGATCATACGGGCAGGAATATGAAATACCCAGTAAATGGGAAACAGCAAAACCCGTCGCGTGAAATCGAGACCTGGTCCAAGTGGTCCGGCTTTAAGGAACAGTGCTTGAATGCCCCCTTGGCACCAGCGTTGTCGTTGCACGTAAAAGGCTTCAAGGCTCTCGGCGGCCAGGCCAACCGAAAGCCGTTCGTTCAGGTATCGCGTTGCATACCCCTTTCTCAGCATTTCCAGTGTTGTCAGAATATCCTCTGTGATCGAGGCGGTGGGAATACCTCCTATGGCATTGACCGCCTTGCGACGATAAGTAGCGCACGAACCGCAGCAGAACATAGCGTCCCACGCATCCATTGCCGGGGCCAGCTTGTCAAAGAAAAGCCTCTGTTCGTCCGGCCACATATCCGCAATCCACAAATTTTGCTGGACAGGATCGCGGTTAAAGAAGTGCTGGGGTGTCTGAATAATACCGAGCCCCGGATTGTCGAACATGCCAATGACACGCCGGAGGAACCATTTGTATGGCACGAAGTCCGCATCGAATACCGCGACAAACTCGCCCGAAGAATGGCTGAACCCGTTATTAAGGTTCCCGGCCTTGGCATGAAGGTGCTCCTGCCGGGTCAGGTATTTTACGCCGTGTTCGGAGCAGAATGCACCCAGCCAATCTCGTTTCCCGTCGTCCAGAACCCAGACCGTGAAGTTCGGATAGTCCTGTGCAAGAGATCCGAGGATGCTGCGCTCTAGAACCTCCAGCGGTTCATTGTAGGTCGGGATAAAGATATCAACGCTCGGCCATTGTTCCGGCGGCAGCTTTTCCAGTCTTTGCTGCGCCGCATCGGCTTCGATCGAGCGGTCGACAATCCGGCAACGAATGAGCAAATGTTTGACGAAGTCGGCAATGAATACGAGCTCGATGGCAAACAGAAACCATATCCATAGGCCGCTGGCGGTGAGGGGATTTGCCGGGAGGACCGTCTCCGCATACCGCCAGGGCAAATACCGTATGATAACGATGATCCCGACCACCAGCAGAGTAATGCGGACCCAGCGGGCATTCCGGTTTTGGATAAGTCCGAGCGCGAGAAAGAAAGCGATCACGAGTGCCGTCGGCGCCAAGGCAGTGAGTGAGGTCATCGAGGTTCCCGCGTCAATTTCCGCCGAATATAATACTTGGCAGTCGCAGTTCTACTCGGCGCCCAACATTACAAAATTTTTCGGCGCTTGGATTGAGCTTGGAGTCAGTGATCTGGGCCGTCAATAGTGCTTCGTCCTTTTTCAGAAGGGGTGGGGCTGCTGCGTATTCGATACCGGGTGTAACGGCGCGCGTACCCCTGATATCTAAAACTTTTGCCTGGTGGGTTTGCGATGCTCCCTGCAGCCTGACATTCAGAATCTGCCCGATACTGATCCGGTCAACCACACTTTCCGGGACAGCCACTTCGGCAAGCAACTTAGAGCAATCGAGTATCTTCAAAATATCTCCGTTTCTTACGACTAGCCCTTGTGCGGATACGAAACGCCGCCATACGGTGCCGGTCACGGGAGCCAGGACAATGGCCTCCTGGCGCCGTCCCGCCCTGACCATTTCGTCCTGGAATCCTCGCTCGACAGCTTTCAAGCGACCCTCGGTTTCCGCTATCTGGACCTTGAGGTCAGCCGCTGCAATGACTAATTCATCCAAACGTTGTTGCGAATAGGGAACGTCGTTGCGCCCATCGCGCAGGTATATGCCTTCACCGGCCACTTTGATCTCCTGGCGGAGCCGGTCGACATCCGCAGTCGCGCGAACCACCTCCTGGTGCGCTTGATTCAACAAGGATTCCGCTTGTTCTACCCGAACGGCAGGCGCATACCCATCGGCCGTCAGTTTTTTCATCCGGTTGTGGTTCAGTTCGCGCTCTTGGCGCACGGATTCCCAATACCGCTGACGAGCCTCCGCCTCCATAAACTGATAGCGCAGGTTCGTCGTTGTTTCTTCTTTGTGGGTCGCTGCCTGACGGAAAAGACGCTGCTTAAGTGCCTCTAACGCGACAAGTTTTTCCTTCAGAGCCGTGACGCGGTTAATCAACATCTCGCGTTCGGTATCGAGTGAGACAATGATGCCGCGCGAGCCGCGTTCGTCGGTGATCTGGGTAAGGACATCACCTTGGGACACAAAGGTTCCCACATCCGGAGGCGTCTGCACGACAGTTCCTTCAATCGGGGCCTGGACAATCACCAATCGGGCGTTGATCGTTCCGTTCGATCTAATATCAAAGAACAGCCAGGGAAGGAGGAGCCATGCTGCGACAACGAAGACGGTAATTACGATAACAAGTCTTACTGCGTGGCCTCTTGTAATGGGCATGATGGTCTCCGTGACGGATTAAAATTTGAAAGAACATAATAGAATACTTCATCAGCTTATTGGAAAGAAATGCATCGGACCCGCCCACTCATGAATTAGAAATGCGCTCGAACATAGCTGGGGAATCTCTTTACGGCGTTCATATATGTGGCGTGAAAGATGTCATACTGAGTCCCCCTTGGTCACCTCTAAAAGGGGGGAGCCCCCTACAGATGGCGCTTGAGACGTTCGCGCAGATACTCTTTATATTCGGAGCTGGCCAGAGCGAGGGCCACGTTGGCCTCGACAAAGCCAGTCATGGAGCCGCAGTCAAAACGCGTGCCGTCAAAACGCAGCCCGTGGAAAGGCACTTGGCCCTTACCGGTGCCGATGGTCGCCGAGATCGCGTCGGTCAGTTGAATTTCGCCGCCCGCACCGGCCATGCTCTTGTTAAGGTGGTCGAACACCGCCTCGTCCAGGATATAGCGGCCAATAATCGACAGGGTGGATGGAGCATCCTTCGGGGCGGGTTTTTCCACCAGGCCCCGGGCCGAAGCGATCCGTCCGTCGTCCGAAACCACGTCAAGAATACCGTAGCGGTTGGTCCTGTCGCGTGGCACGTCTTCGACCGCCACCACGTTGCCGCCGCGCTCGCACCACACGTCCAGCATCTGCGTCAGGCAACCGGGTTTAGCTTGAATCAGGTCGTCGGGCAGGATCACAGCAAACGGCTCACCGGCCACAAACTCGTACGCACACCACACCGCGTGGCCCAGGCCCAGCGGTTGTTCCTGGATGCAGAAATGGAGGTTCCGGGGGTCCACCACGGTCTCGGACACCAATTTTAGTTCAGCGATTTTACCGCCTCTGGATAAAGTGGCGTTGAGGCTCTCGTTGTCTCCGAAGTACCTTTCCAGAAGCGGGCGGTTGGTATTGTTGGTGACGAAAATAAAATCAGTGATGCCAGCTTCGCGCGCTTCTTCCATCGCGTACTGAATCAGCGGGCGATCGACAACGGGCAACATTTCTTTCGGTATCACCTTGGTTGCTGGTAAAAATCGCGTACCCAACCCGGCCACGGGAAACACTGCTTTGGTAATTCTTTTCCTCTTTATCATTTTCTATCCCTCAGTGCACTCACTCAGATAACACGTCCCTCTTGAAGTAACCCTAAGGCTGCTTGTCATCATGTCGTTTGAATGGCTTCGGCGCTATCTCATGCGGTTTCGCCGCCGGGCCAAGAAAAATCGGACAATGACCGGCAGCAAGGTGATCCCGCCCAGGGCGAGCACCGTGATTATGATTCGTCGGGATTCTCCCGAAGCCATCTCGCCGCCAAAGTGGGCCAGTAGAAAACTGGCGGGAATGATCCCAGCTAATGTCGCCACGGCGAAGCGCCATACGGTCAGAGGTGTCAAACCCGCTGCGTAGCTGACGAGGTCGAAGGAAATGAAGGGCAGAAGCCGCGAAAAAAACACGATCGCCATTATCGTGCTCTGGGACCCTAGCGGGCCCAAATCCAGTCGTTTCACGAGCCATCGACGGACGATCTGATAGCCTAGCAAGCGGGCGAGACCGAAGGCGATAAGCGCCCCGAGTTCGGCCCCGATCAAGACATACAGGGTTCCCCAAATATGGCCGTAGGCGGCCCCTGCGGCCAGCGCAATCGGAGCGCTTGGCAGCGGGCTGAAGACAATGGCTGCGGTCATCAAGGCGATCACGGCAAAAGGGCCCCAAAATCTAAGCGCCGAGATATGGTTCAACAGGGCGCCTTGATTAAACAGTCTGTCCAGGACACCCATCTTCGACAGCAGCCAATAAGCTGTCACCGAGACGATAACAATCAAAACGCCTGAGAGGGGTTTCAACCAAACCGGTATGCCGCCGCCCTTGTTCCCCGTGCAATCACTATCCATCGGTGGAAGTCAATCAGGTTTGTCCAATTGCAAGTTCAAAAGGTCCACGCTCTATCCGGAACCTTTCCCTGAATGTTGACAAGAGAGAGGTCCTGACTACAGTCCCAATATGCTCGAAGTTATCGCCCTGTACGTTGCAACCGCGGAAAGTTTCCGATAAGCAGTCCGTGCGAATGCCATATCATCGAGAGGTCTCTTGCAACGCGAACTGACGGATCACAGAGATTATCCCATCACCCGCCAAGTTCCATCAGGCTCGCGACAGGCCGTGCCGATAACAGTTTCAGTATTCCCGCCAATGGTCACGATATGTTGAAATTCCCGGCAATTCTGGCCTTGTTGATTGGCGAAGGTTCGAGTGGGCGTGATCTGTCCGGTATTTCCCGTATCGGGATTTTGCCAGCTGGTCGTGGCACCACTCGGCGCTGTCTCTAGAGCCTGTTGGGTGGCTTTTTTCGATTTCAACCGGTCGACATCGTCCATGGATTTGCCGATTTGATGGCCGAGCAGGGCACCGGCAAGGGTTCCTATGGCCGTTGCGGCAAGTTGCCCTTTGCCGCCACCTACTTTTGATCCGAGGAGACCGCCGCCGATACCACCCAGGACAGCGCCGACCGCCCCTTTCGGGTTTTGCTGCGTCTCGGCGCAGGCCCCAAGGCTAACCAGTAAGGCCCCGTATATGGCAAATCGTTTGAGATAATGTTTCATGTTAACCTCCGCCGAAGGGGTTCGAGTCGGTATGTACTTGATTAAGGTAAAGCCAAACCTGAGAGTATCATACTTCAACCATTCTTCTAACAATTTTGCTTACGTAAGTTTACCGAAAGTCCAGTTTTGGCGCTTTAGGTTCATTCATAAATATGCTGTGAAATGGTGAAAGAAAGGACATTGACCAAAAAAACTTAATCCCTGTTCTTGAAAATTCATTCCCTGATATCGCGATTTATTTCCCTGTTCTGTTGATTAGGGAATTCGGCTCATAAGTCACACAAACCCTACCTCTCCACGCGTTGAATCAGCACAATCCGTATCAAAATTGGAAAATTTCCCTGTAAATTCCCTGTTTAACCGGTAAATTCGGCGGAGACGAGTTTGCTCCAGACTGCGTCCACCGCCATAATGCTCAAAAAGGCACCCCTTGGGAGGTGTCTTTTTTTTGCCCCCATCACCGAAACGTGAGGCGATGTTATTTGAGCCGCTCCCCGCAATTGGCTACCCATGTGTCCATTGAACTTATTCACAACCAAACAGGAGCTGTTTACATGACTTCCAAGAATTCCAAGAGAGCCGGTATCCTCGTCGCTTCGGCCATTGCCATGGCCGCTACCATGGGCGTTGCCGGAAGCGCCAATGCTGCCGAAATGGAAAAATGCTATGGCGTCACCAAGGCCGGCAAGAACGACTGCCAGGTCAGCGGCGGTTCTTGCGCAGGGACCGCCAAGATGGACCGCTCCGGCAAGCACTTTGTCGCCGTTCCCAAGGGCACCTGCGACAAGCTCGCCGGCGGCACCACGACAGCGATGTAATTTGTCCTTGAACGACAAATTCAAAATCAGCCTCGACCCGATCCCGGCCCGCGCCGGGGTCGGGCTCAAGGCCATGCATTACCGGGATGTGCTCGATGGCCATCCCGATCTGGGCTTCTTCGAGGTCCACACCGAAAACTACATGGGCGCCGGTGGGCCGCCGCACCGCTATCTGGAAGCCATCCGCCGGGATTACCCCCTTTCCATGCACGGCATCGGCCTGTCCCTGGGCTCGGCCGGCGGCATTGATGCCGAACACCTGGCCCGCACCAAAGCGGCGGTCGATCGTTACCAGCCGGGGCTGGTGTCCGAACATCTGTCGTTCAGCGTCGTCGATGCCACCTTCCTCAACGATCTGGTGCCGCTGCCCTATACGGAAGAAACCCTGGCCATCGTCACCGATAACATTAGCCGCGTGCAAGACGGGTTGGGCCGCACCATCTTGCTGGAAAACCCGTCCAGCTATCTCAGCTATCATGCGTCCCATATTCCCGAGCCGGAATTCCTGGCCGCCGCCGCCGAACGATCCGGCTGCGGCATCCTGCTCGACGTCAACAACGTTTACGTCAGCGCCGTCAACCATGGCTTCGATGCCATCGCTTATCTGGATGCGGTGCCGGCAAACCGTGTCGGCGAGATCCATCTGGCCGGTCATCACGTCACCGACTATGAAGGCCAAACCCTGCTCATCGACGATCATGGCGCGCCCATCATCGATGCGGTGTGGCGGCTCTATTCATACGCCCTGTCCCTGACCGGGCCGGTGCCGACCCTGATCGAGCGTGACAGCAACATCCCGCCCTTGGCCGACCTGATGGACGAGGCCGCCATGGCGGACAGGTTCCTGGAAGAGGTGGCCCATGTCGATGCTGCTTGAAAGCCAGCGCGCCTTCCTGGGCGCCATATTCTCTCCCGCCGCAGCTGACGCGGCGGCGGCGCTGATCCGCCATGACGGCATTGCGCAAGCCGATCGTTTGCAAATCTATCGTAACAACACGTTCATCCTTTTGACCGAAGCCTTGGCCGACACATTCCCGGTGGTCAAGCGGTTGGTCGGCGGTGAATTCTTCGACGCCATGGCCAAGGAATTCATCGTTGCCTATCCGCCAATGTCGCCGAGCCTTCTGGAATACGGCGGCCACATGGCGGTTTTCATGGAAACCTTCGCCCCGGTTTCCGGGTTGCCCTATCTGCCCGATGTGGCGCGGCTTGAATGGGCGTGGACGAAAGCCTATCACGCCGCCGACGCCGAACCATTGACGGCGGCCACCCTTGCCGACCGTGGCTCGAGCGATCTGGGCGAGCTTCGTTTCCGCCTGCACCCGAGTGCCCGCTTCGTCACCTCGGATTTTCCCGTCGGCCGCATCTGGGAAGCCAATTCAGCGGACGGGGAACCGGAAGCCATCTCCCTGGACGATGGGCCGTCGCATATTCTGGTCATCCGCCCGGAGGCCGAGGTCCAGGTGCGCCTGCTGAGCCCCGCCGCCTTCGAGTTCTTCCTGTCCCTGGCCGGCGGCGCCACCGTGGCCGAGGCCTTTAGCGATCCCGACTTCGACCTGCAAAACGCCCTGGCCGTGGCCCTCACCGACGGCACTTTTTCAAGGAATCCCGCATGATCAAATACTTGGAGCGCATCCCGCTGGATGTGATCGCCCTGATGGCCCGCCTCGCGCTGGCCGGTGTGTTCATCAAGTCGGGCCTGACCAAGGTGGTGATCGATGGTACCTCCATCGAATTTTCCGGCAGCATCCAGTATTTATTCGAGCAGGAATATATGGTCCCGCTGTTGCCCTGGAAAGTGGCGGCGATGCTTGCCACTTCTGCCGAGCTGTTAATCCCGCCGCTGCTCGTCATCGGTCTGGCGACCCGGTTCGGGGCGCTGGCCTTGCTGGCGATGACGGCGGTGATCCAGCTTTTCGTCTATCCCGCCGCCTGGGACACCCATCTGACCTGGGCCACGGCGCTGGTGTTTCTCATGGCCTACGGCCCCGGCACCCTGTCGCTTGATTATCTGATCAGGCGACCTTCTGGTAATACAAATTCTGTGGGTGGGTAGCCTCGGCGAAGAACACCCAGCGTTCGGCCAGCAGGCCGGCGTACTGCACCGCGAAGGCGAGGCCGAACCACGGGGCCAGCCCTTCCGCCAGGCCGACCATCATCAGCAATAGGGGCAGGGCGAAGGCGAGGACCAGGAACAGGGCCGTCATTTTGGCAACCATGCCCGGTCCGCCGGGATGAAAAAATTCCTTCAGGTTAAAGGCGCTGGCGGTGAAGCCGCGGGTCACCTGGCGCAAATTGCGGTGATGCATGCCGACCGCCGTCTGCAACGACGACATATATTTAATATTGCCATTGCGCCACAAACTGGCGGTGCGCCCGATCAGCGCGGCGACGGTCATGGCCATGGCGAACCCGGCATAGAGCTCGGCCAGCCCGCTCGCCATCAGGTCCGCATAGACGGTGGCCAGAACCAGCCCGGAGGCCGATCCCATGAGGAAGAAGTTGAGCACGGTCAGCGGCGTCGCCCATTCCTGAATGAACTTCATGCAGCCGTAAATCATGCCGGTGCAGACGAACAGCGCCAGCACCGCGGCGACGCCGGCGTAGCCCAGGGCCATGGTCAGGTCCAGGGTCTTGGCGTTGGCGAAGGTCACCAGCACCGGGTTGAGGCCGAGCCAGTGCAGCCCCCCATAAACACACACCGCCCCCATGACGGCGGGTAGCGCGATCACTTCCCGCGACAGCCACGAGGTGCGCCATTGCGATGCCGCCCGCCAGGCCCGTTCCGGGTGGGCCAGATGGAAGAACGAGGCCAGTAGCCCGGCGCCCAGGAGGGCCAGCACCAGGCCACTGCCATAGCTGAAGAAAACGCCTGTTTCCGGGGCTTTTGCCGCGCCAATGACCCGGTAAAACTGGCCGCCGACGAGGGCCAGGAACAGCCCCTGTCCGGCACCAATGAGGGTGGTCAGGAAAATAACGGAAAAGGCAGGGCGCATGGTTTTGTGGTCTCCCTTTACCAGCTGGTAACGTCGTCGAGGGACGGCGTACCTTCTTCGGGCCTCGGCAGGGGGCCTTCTTTTTTCAACGGATTGTCGGCGCGTACCAGTTCGTCTTCGTGGATCACGCGCTTGACCTTGCGGCGCGGCAAATACTGGTTGCCGGGCTTGGTCCCCCATTCGGGCATCAGCTGGTAGCCGCCTTCTTCGCGGATGGCGATGGAGACGTCGCTGTCCGGGTCGGTAACATCGCCGAACAAACGGGCGCCTGCCGGACAGGCCAGAACACACGCCGGCTTGCGCTCGGCCTCGGGCAAATTTTTGTCATAAATGCGATCCACACAGAGGGTGCACTTTTTCATCACCCCGGTTTCTTCATCAAATTCCCGCGCCCCATAGGGGCACGCCCACGAACAGTACTTGCAGCCGATGCACTTGTCGTAATCGACCAGCACGATGCCGTCTTCGGCCCGCTTGTAGCTGGCCCCGGTCGGGCATACGGGCACGCACGGCGGGTCTTCGCAGTGCAGGCAGGATTTCGGGAAATGGATGGTTTCCGTGTTGGGATAGGTGCCGGCCTCGTAGGTCTGCACCCGGTTGAAGAACACGCCGCTGGGGTCCCGGTCATAGGGGTTGGTGTCGGGCATGGGGCCGCCCCAGCCGGAAGAATTCCATTCCTTGCAACTGGTCACACAGGCATGACAGCCGACACAGGTGTTCAGGTCGATGACCAGGGCCAGCTGCTTGGCGATGGTATCGGTCATGACCGGCCCCCGTTTTTGCCGGCGAAGAACTTGCGAACCTTGCCGCTAAAGGCCTTCATGCCGGGCAGGGTTTCGGCAGCGCCAAACTGCGGCCAACTTTGCGGCAGATCATCCGGGGCATCGGCCTTGCGGACTTTGACCTTGAGGTCGTACCAGGCGGCCTGTCCGGTGATCGGGTCGGAATTGGAAATATGATCGCCGGCCTCATGGGGCGGCAGCTCTTCCCGGATCAGGTGATTGAGCAGGAAGCCTTTTTGTGATTCCTCGGCGTCTTTACCCAGGCCCCAGTTGCCCGACGCCTTGCCGATGGCGTTCCATGTCCATACGGTGCCCGGCTCCAGCGCTTCGGAGAAACTGGCCAGGCAGCGCACCTTGCCGGTCGGGCTTTCGACCCAGATCCAGTCGCCGTCGTCGAAACCTTCGGCGGCACCGACGGATGGATGCACGAACAGGGTGTTGTAACCGTGAATCTGGCGCAGCCACGCGTTCTGGCTGTCCCACGAATGGTACATGGCCATGGGCCGCTGGGTGATGGCGCTTAAACGATATTCGCGGGTATCGATCAGCTGGTGTTCCAGCGGTTCGCTGTAAAACGGCAGCGGGTCGAAGTGATCGATGATGCGTTTTTTCAAATGTTCCGGCGGCTGCTTTCCGGGGCGTTTTCCTTCGGCGGCCAGACGGAATTTCTGCAACACTTCCGAATACAGATGGCACAGCACCGGGCGGCTTTGCTTGATCAGCCGGTGATGCTCGGCCCATTGCAGGTAGCCCTGATTCCAGTTGCGCATGTACTGGTACGAGCGCGGCAGTTCGTAATGGTAATGGTTGTTGTTCTTTTCATACATTTCCCATTGCCGGGGATTGGGCTCGCCGGCCATGAATTTTTCGCCGCCCTTGCCGCGCCATCCGGCCAGGAAGCCGATACCGGAACCGGGTTCGGTTTCATAGTTGGTGATGAAGTCCGGGTAATCCTTGTACTTGCGTTTGCCGTCCTTATCCACAAAGGCGGGCAGGCCGAGCCGCGAGCCGAGCTCGATGATGACTTCCTGGAATGGTTTGCTCATCCCCGACGGCGGCAAAATGGGGATGCGCACGGAATCCACCGGGCCGTCAAATTCCGATATGGGCCGATCCAGCATGGACATGACGTCGTGGCGTTCCAGATAGGTGGTATCGGGCAGCACCAGATCGGCAAAATCGACGGTTTCCGAATGATAGGCATCGGCGACGACGATAAACGGGATTTTGTAGTCGCCGTCGGCGTCCTTGTCGGTCAGCATTTTGCGGACTTCGGTGGTATTCATGGACGAATTCCACGCCATGTTGGCCATGAACAGGAACAACGTATCGATGCGGTAGGGATCGCCGCGCCACGCATTGGTGATGACATTGTGCATCAGGCCGTGAACGGAAAGCGGGTGTTCCCATGAAAACGCCTTGTCGATGCGAACGGGGCCGCCGTTTTCATCAACAAAAAGATCATCGGGATCGCCGGGCCAGCCCAGCGGCATACCGTCCAGGGGGGTGTTCGGCTGCACCGCTTCCGGCCCCTTGGGGCCTTTGGCGCACGGCGGAATGGGGCGCGGGAACGGGGCCCGGTGGCGGAACCCGCCGGGCCGGTCGATGGTGCCCAGCATGGTCATTAAAATGCCCAGCGCCCGGATGGTCTGGAAGCCGTTGGAATGGGCGGCCAGCCCGCGCATGGCATGGAAGGCGACCGGCGCGCCGGTAACATTGTCGTGCTCGGTGCCCCAGGCGTCGGTCCACGCGATCGGTAGTTCGATTTTCTGGTCGCGGGCCGTGATGCCCATTTCGTGGGCCAGATCGCGGATGGTCTGGGCCGGGATTCCGGTAATGCCTTCGGCCCATTCGGGGGTGTATTCCTCGACCTGGTCTTTCAGCAACTGGAACGATGTTTTAACCGGCGTGCCGTCCTCCAGGGTGTAGTCGCCGAGCAGGCGGGGGTCTGAATCGGGCCAGCGGTTGTCGACGGCTTCATCGGTGATGCGGTCCCACCACAGTTTGTTTTGCGGATCGGCGCAACCGTCGCGGATCGGTAAATCGGTGCGCACGAACAGGCCGAATTCATCGCTGCTTTCGTCCTGATTGACCAGTTCCGGGGCGTTGGTGTAGGTGGCCAAAAAGTCCCGGTCATAGAGGCCCATTTTTATCAATTCGCGGATCATCGCCAGCAACAGGGCGCCGTCGGTTCCCGGCTTGATGGGAATCCATTCGTCGGCGATGGCGGCATAGCCGGTACGCACCGGGTTGATGGCAACAAAGCGGCCGCCGTCGCGCTTGAACTGGCCCAATGATTTTTTCATCGGGTTGGAATGATGGTCTTCCGCCGTGCCGATCATGACGAACAGCTTGGCGCGTTCAAGGTCCGGCCCACCGAATTCCCAGAACGAGCCGCCGAAGGTGTAAATCAGCCCGGCCGCCATGTTGACCGAACAGAAACCGCCGTGGGCGGCGTAATTGGGGGTGCCGTACTGCTTGGCGAACATACCGGTCAGGGCCTGCATCTGGTCGCGGCCGGTAAAGAAGGCGAGCTTCTTGGGGTCGGTGGCGCGGATGTGGCCGAGGCGTTTTTCCAGAGTCGCAAACGCTTCTTCCCAGCTGATCGCCTCGAACTGGCCGCCGCCGCGCTCGGTGCCTTCAACTCGTTTCAACGGCTTTAACAGCCGGGCCGGGGAATACTGTTTCATGATGCCCGATGCGCCCTTGGCGCACAGGATGCCCTGGTTCAGGGGGTGGTCCGGGTTGCCCTCGATGTAGCGGATTTCGCCGTCCCGCAAATGCACCCGGATGCCGCAGCGACAGGCGCACATGTAGCATGTGGTGGTCTTCATCTCGGTCTTGCCAAGATCGGCGTCGCTGTGTTGCTCGGGCGGTATCATGAAGCCTCGGCTGTTTAAGTACGGGTGTTGGTCGTTTTTTATGGCGCGGGATTGCGCAAGTTATATTCGAATTACCTTATATAATAAAGGGCGGAGTTGTTCATTGGGGAATCCAAAAAAAAAGTGAAGGAACGAAAGCCAA
>JABMOQ010000102.1 GCA_013204045.1 Rhodospirillaceae bacterium
CGGTGATCGGCTGGCCGTCATGCCAGCGGGCTTCCTTGCGCAGCACGAATTGAACCCACGAACGATCGTCGGGGGTTTCTACCGTCTCGGCCAGCAGGCCATAGGCGCTGAAGGCCTCGTCGGCGCTCGACGTCAGCAAGGAGTCATAAAGGCTGCCCAGCCCGACGGCGGCCTCGCCCTTGATGATGAAACCGTTGAAGCTGTCGAAGCTGCCGGTCGCTGCCATTTTCACCGCGCCGCCCTTGGGGGCTTGCGGGTTGACGTAATCGAAATGGGCGAATCCGGGGGGGTATTTTGGCACGCCATGCATGGCAATGGCGTGACGGGGCTCGGCCATGGCCCCGGCCGGCCAAAGGGCGGGCCACAGGGTGGCGGCGGTCAATAGTACGGCGAAAAAGCGGCTCAAGCCCCGAAACTCCCTGAATCCATAGATATTTTTAAAGCCTAACGGCGAAACATGGAAGGATTGTGGCGGTCCGGCCGGGTTCGATCAAGGGCGACGTTTCCGGCCTATTTTTAGTTATATTTCAAAAATGTCAGGTTGTTGTCATGTGGTGAGATTATTTTTTCAGGTAATGAAACCGTCAACCGATGCCCCAAGGGGGAGTTATATGGCGGGGGATCCGCTCCTTCCCGTTTACTCTCCCTAGCCCCGGACTGCTCACACAGTCCGGGGTTTTTTCGTTCCCCAGCCCACCCGCCGGGACTGCTCACACGGTCCGGGGTTTTTTCGTTCCCCTAAGGGTTAAGGATTTTTAGGGCCGCCGCGTAGGTGCGCGCATCGCCGGCGGCGAGGATCCGGCCGTCGGATTCAAGTCCCAGCGCTTCGCCCTGCCAGTCACTGATCACCCCGCCCGCCCCTTCTATGACCGGCACCAGGGCACAGTAGTCGTGAATGCCCATGGCCGCCTCGGCGACAAGGTCGATATGGCCGCTGGCCAGCAGCCCGTAGGCCATGCAGTCGGCCCCATAGGTTATATTGTGGGCCTGTTTGCGCAGGCGTTCGAATGCGTCGAAATCGCCCGTGGGAAACATGTGCGGCGACGTTGCATAGAGCCAGGCCTGACCCAGTTCACCGCAGGGACGCACCTGGGCTTGCACGCCGTTGAAAGTGCTCTGGGCTCCCGCGCATCCAATCCAGCGTTCATTCAGGGCCGGCATGTCGATGATGCCGAGCACCGGCCGGCCGTTTTTGACAAGTCCGATCAGGGTGCCGAAGGTCGGCTTGCCGGTAACGAAAGACTTGGTGCCGTCAATCGGGTCCAGGACCCAGATGAATTCGGAATCCATCCTGATGGCACCGTGCTCTTCACCATGGATGCCGTGATCAGGGAAAGTTTTTTCGATCAGTTCCCGCATCACGCTCTCTGCTTCGCGGTCGGCGATGGTGACCGGGCTTGCATCGTCCTTGATTTCGATGTCGAGGGGGGCGCGAAAATATTTCATGACGATGGGTCTGGCCGCGTCGGCAAGCCGGATGGCCAGGTCAAGGGCCGCTTCAGGAATGTTGGCGCTCATGGTAAGGGCTGGGGATTGTCACTGAGGCTACGAAGGTATGCGATCAGCCCCGCCCGCTGGTCTGGATCCTTGATGCCCTTGATGGACATCCGGGTGCCGACAACAAAAGTCCGCGGATTCTTGAGGAACGTATCCAGGTCCTTGTAGGTCCACACGCCTTCCAGACGATGGAAGGCGTCAGAATATGTGAAGCCTTCCAGAGATACTTTTTTGCGGCCGACCACTTCCCAAAGGTTCGGTCCGACCCGGTTTTTACCGCCTTTGTTTGCCGTGTGGCACGACTTGCACAGGCGGAATACTTTTTCGCCGCTGGCCGGGTCGGCGGCAGCCAGCCGTGCCGCGATGTCATCCTGGGCAGGGGCCGGCTCTGTTACGGGCTCCGTCACGGGCGCAGCTGCTTGCTGCGGCTCAGGCTCCGGGGCTGCCATCTTTGCCGGTTCAGACGGGGCCTGCTCGGCCATCATAGGCATCGTCATAGGCATCGTCATGGGCGTCGGCCGGATCAGCAATTCACCGGCAATATTGCTGAAAGCGACCAATATCAGTGCAACCGCCAGCGATAAGCCCAGGTTCTTGAAGTCTTGTGCATCCATCTGTCTTGTTCCTTAACTGGTCGCCGTTATACTGCGCGCTTGAGCATTTATAACCCGGAATGGACCCCATGAACCAGACACAAGAAGCAGGCCTGAATCCGCTGGTCGTGATCCCGGCCAGGATGCAATCCAGCCGGTTGCCGGGCAAGCCCCTGGCCGACATCCTGGGCGAGCCGATGATTGTACATGTCTGGCGCCGGGCCATGGAAGCCGATGTGGGGCCGGTTATCGTCGCCTGCGCCGAGCCGGAAATAGCCGAAGCCATTGAGGCCTCCGGGGGCCGTGCGGTGATCACACGGGCCGATCATCCGTCCGGGTCTGATCGGGTGTACGAGGCCGTGTGTCTGGCTGATCCGGATCGGAAATATGATGCCATCATCAATGTTCAGGGCGACCTGCCGACCATTGAAGCGGCCTGTGTTCGGGCATCGCTGGCACCGTTGGCAAACGAAGCCGTCCATATAGCCACTCTGGCCGCGCCGATCACCGATGAAGAGGAAAAAACCAATCCCAACGTGGTCAAGGCGGTGCTGTCCTTTCAGGACGGCAACAACCATATCGGCCGGGCCCTCTATTTCAGCCGTGCCCGGGTTCCGGCAGGGGATGGACCGTTGTATCATCATATCGGGCTCTATGCGTTCCGCCGTACGGCGCTGGAGCGTTTCATCAATCTGCCGCCAGGCCAGTTAGAGCAGAAAGAGAAGCTTGAACAGTTGCGTGCCCTTGAAGACGGCATGCGCATTGACGCCGCCCTCGTTGACACGGTGCCGCTGGGTGTCGATACTCCGGCGGATCTTGAACGGGCGCGCCAGATACTGGCTGGCATGCGACCGTAGGCAGAGAGGCCGGAGCCATGAGCAAAGCCGACAAAATTATTGCATTTCAGGGTGCGCCGGGGGCCTATTCGGATCTGGCCTGCCGCAACGTGCATCCGGACATGGAAACCTTGCCGTGCCATACCTTCGAAGAGGCCTTCGCCGCCGTTGCCGACGGCAAGGCCGGGCTGGCGATGATCCCTATCGACAATTCGGTCGCCGGCCGGGTCGCCGATATTCATCACCTGTTGCCGGAATCGAACCTGCATATCATCGGCGAACACTTTCAGCGGGTCGACCATCATCTGCTGGCGCTACCTGGCGCCAAGATTGCGGACCTGACCCACGTTCACAGCCATGTCCATGCCTTGAACCAGTGCCGTAATGTCATTCGCGAGTTGGGACTGGAACCGGTTGTCTATGCCGACACGGCGGCGGGCGCAGCGATGATCGCCGATCGGGGCGAGGCGGGCCACGCGGCCATTGCGTCTGAATTGGCCGGAAAGATCTACGGCCTTGAAAGTTTACGGGCCAATATCGAGGACGCCGAACACAACACCACCCGTTTCCTGATCATGGCAAAAAAGCCGGTTATTCCAGATCCGACAAGCAAGGCGTTGATCACCAGTTTTGTGTTCACGGTACGCAATGTCCCGGCCGCCCTGTTCAAGGCCATGGGCGGTTTTGCCACGAATGGCGTCAACATGACCAAGCTGGAAAGTTATCTGGTCGGCGGCAGTTTCCAGGCGGCTCAGTTCTATGCCGAAATTGAAGGCCACCCGGAGCACGACAACGTCAGGTTGGCGCTGGAGGAACTCGACTTCTTCACGCACCGGGTCAAGGTGCTGGGCGTATTCCCGGCTGCCGATTTCCGCCGCGAAAACGACTGATTGCCTGCCCACTGGCTGATTCGCAAAATGCACCGTTTTGGCCATTTTCCGGCGAGTCGTTCCGCCCCCCGTCTTTATTTAACGCCGTGACAACCGTCATGCCTCGGCCCCAGCCTTTCGCCCACACCGAGCGGACTATTCCTTGAGTTTCAGCGCTCTAGGCCTGCATAAGCACGCCCGACGTTAATAATTATTTTACCGTGCTGCGCTAACTTCTTGGGAGAATTGCATTTTTTCTTGGTGCGGGGAGCTTCGGGTGATTATTTTCAGATCATTGAAAGTAGGCGCACCTGCCTGGGAATTGTTGGGTGCGGATAAGAGGGATGTCTGACGGATGAAGCGATTCCGGTTGGGAATGCTTAGTGCTGCGCTAATGGTTTTGTCGGGCTGCGCTTTTAACGGCGGCTCGGAATTCTTCGCCGGTGGCTGCACGGAAGAAACTCGCCAGCACCTTAGCGGCGTCGACTGGACAGGCGCGCGCGAAAATTATTTGCGAATCCGTCAGGGTGAATTTGATCCCGCCTACATCGGCATGTTTCAGGGACGTGCCAACATCCTGATCATAGAGAACCGTGACGATGAAAGCCGGGTATTCCGGGCCATCGAGTTTTTCAACGCCATCGCCTTGGAAGGTGTCATCGATGAAAATGGCAATCTTGACGATGACAACTGTATTGACGCCGTTGCCCTGGGCCCACATGAAACAAAAAAATTGCGCTTCGTCGCCGTGCGCGATGGCGTCTATGAATTCCAGGACAATTCGCTGCTGTTATCCATGGCATTGATCGGCAGTGCCGGTGGTTTCATTACCGTCGAACGGCCACGGAATATTCCCGAAAGCCCTCTCAAGCACCTGGATCTGTTCAATCGGGCGACGCTGACGGTAGATCAACAACCGGAACCACCGAGGGGCGGGTTGTTTGATGATGAACCGGGACAGGCCCCGGCCACGCCCCAATCAGAAGGCCTGTTCGACGACCAGACGGAAGATCCCCCGGCCCAGCCGGAAGGCCTGTTCGATGACCAGACGGACTCGCCCGAACAGCCGATCGAGGCAGCGCCGACGTCTTCCGTCGAGCAGGAAGAGCCGTTAGAGGATGAAACCGTGGACAAGGCCCCGGGCGAGGAAATGCCGGCATTCGAACTACCGGACCTGCCGTTAAGCGAGCCGGAATTTGAGCCAGAGCCGGAACCCGCGCCGGAAACGACGGTGATGACGGAACCGGCAGAGCCAGTCATGGAAATGCCTGAGCCTGAGCTGGAAATGATGCCGGAACCGTCCTTTGAATCGCTGCCGGACGAACCCATGCTGGAACCCGTGC
>JABMOQ010000103.1 GCA_013204045.1 Rhodospirillaceae bacterium
CGTGTTCGACCCATCCTGATTGCGGAAAATGTTGCTCGAATTCCTGCTGGGCGGTGGCGACGGGTACGTGGAATCCATCAAACAGGATCGCTCGTGATGACGTGGTTCCCTGATCAATGACAAGAATGTAATCGGGCATTGTCTATCTTCCACCCAAGACTACAGCGTCACCCTACATGAGATTTTTTATCCGATATGTTTTCCATAAACCAAGATGAAAGGCTGGAAATCTCCTCAGCGCTCATTCTAAGGCCTAGTTTGGTGCGCCTCCAAAGGACGTCTTCAGCAGACCGCGCCCATTCGGTTTCAATCAGGTAATCAACCTCGCGTTGATATAGTTGTACCCCGAAATGGTGGCCAAGATCGGCTTCGGTTTTGCAGTCTGCGAGCACCTTTGTAGTTAGAGTCCCATATGTATGAGCAAGTCGGTTGATAAGCGAACGGGGCATTGCTGGATATTGATCTATCAGCCCCGCTACTAGGGCGGCCCTTCCATCAATCGGGAAATCACCGCCAGGTAAAGCCGCGCCAGCGGTCCAGGATGCCCCCATGTTTGCCAACCATGGCTTCAGCTTGCCGAGAGCCTCTTCCGCCAGATTGCGGTAGGTGGTTATTTTCCCTCCGAATACGTTGAGGACGAAGGCCTCATCCTGATTGCCTTCAAGTTCCAAAACATAATCCCGGGTAGCTGTCTGGGCAGCTGTTTTTCCATCATCGTAAAGCGGACGCACCCCCGAAAAAGACCACACAACATCATCTGGCGAAACGGATTTGGAAAAATATTCACTGACAGCCTGGCATAAATAGGCAACTTCAGAGGCATCGGCAGCGACGCCCTCAAGACGTCCTGAGTAGTCAATATCTGTGGTTCCGATCAGGGTGTAATCTTGCTGATAGGGAATGGCAAAGATGATCCGCTTGTCTGGATTCTGGAATATATAGGCCTTGTCATGATCGAACATGTGGGGAACGACGATGTGGCTGCCCTTCACCATTCGTATGCTTGCCTTGCTAGGCACGGCGATACGCTTGGCGACAACATCACCGATCCAGGGGCCGGTTGCATTGACCAGGGCGCGGGCGCGAATGCTTGATGATGCTCCCGTTAGCTTGTTTGTCAGATCGAGACGCCATTCGTTCCCATCGCGAGTGGCAGCGAACACTTCAGTCCGAGTGTGGATGGCTGCCCCTCTATTTGCGGCGTCCTGGGCATTTAGAATGACCAGCCGTGCGTCATCAACTGCACAGTCGGAATATTCAAATCCTTTTGTAAATTCGGCACGCAAGGGCTGTCCCGCTGGATCGATTTTCAAATCCACAAAGTGGGATGCAGGCAGCCTATCGCGCCCACCCATATGGTCGTAAAGAAACAGCCCAAGCCGGATCAACCATATCGGACGAAGGCCCTTCATGTGGGGCAGGACAAACCGCAGTGGCTGAATAATATGAGGTGCCATCGCCCAGAGCACTTCGCGTTCGCGCAAGGATTCGCGAACCAGTCCGAACTCATATTGTTCCAGGTAACGCAGCCCACCGTGGATCAATTTGGTTGACGCAGACGACGTGCCATTTGCGAGATCGTCCTTTTCGGCAAGAAAAACCGAAAGCCCACGTCCAGCGGCGTCCCGCGCAATGCCACAACCATTGACCCCACCGCCAATGATGGCGACATCGTAGATGGTATTGCTCACGCTTCCTCCAGGCACCACGAAATGGATACTAAATTCTTGGGTAACAACACCCTATTAGAAGAAAAATGAACCTACAACGAAAATAAACGAAAGTATTATTCTGCGCCAGCGACCACAACGTTGACACCGCTTTCTGCGCAGATGGCAGCTAGGCCTTTCGGCAAAGGTTGATCAGTGACAAAACTTGACAGCTGCGAAATGTGGCCAATCCGCACCGGGGCGGATCGTTCATACTTGGTGCTATCGGCAACAAGAATGGTGTGGCGGGCGTTTTCGATGATCGCCTGGGCTACTTTCACCTCACGGTAATCATAGTCTAGAAGCGAGCCATCTTCATCGATCGCCGACACGCCAATAATGGCATAATCCATCTTGAACTGGCGGATGAAATCGACCGTTACCTCGCCGACGACCCCCCCATCGGTTGGCCGCACCACACCACCGGCGACGATAACTTCCATATCTGGAGCGCCCCGTAGGATATTTACCACGTTGATATTGTTGGTAATAACAAGAAGCCCGCGCTTTCCACGCAAAGCGTAGGCGACCTGTTCCGTCGTCGTGCCGATATTGATCAACAGGGAGCTATTGTCGGGTATCAGGGATGCGGCCTCGGTTCCAATGCGTTTCTTTTCGGCGGCCGCCAGGGTTCGCCGGGATTCATAGGCATAATTGGTGACGCCTGAAACATGGACTCCGCCGCCGTGAATTCGTTGCAATACGCCCCTGTCACACAGTTCGTTGAGATCCTTGCGGATCGTCTGAGGGGTGACCTTGAAGTGCTCGGCAAGCTCCTCGACGATGACCCGCCCCTGCTGGCGCGCGCGATCGACAATGTCATGCTGGCGAGGTGTTACAGGTTTCATATTAATCCTGAAGCCATTATTTCTGTCGAAAGCCCCTTTGGCCTGACCAATTGTATGGGAATACCCCATTCAGGGGGGGAAATAAAGGCAAACATACTATCTATTATTTTCGATTGACGTTCGTTTTCTTTCGGATGATAGTTCCTGTGGGATGTACTAACCCGTACATAAATTAAACTAGGGAGGTTCTCAATATGAAAGCGCGAATTCTCGCCGCAGTAACAGGTGCGGCGCTTGTAATATCCGCTGGTGCCGCTCACGCGGGCTCTGCGGAAGCTAAAAAATGGGTAAATGACGAATTCCAGCCATCGGCCTTGTCAAAATCCGATCAGATGAAGGAAATGGAATGGTTCATCAAGGCCGCTCAGCCCTTCAAAGGGATGGAAATCAATGTGCTGTCGGAAGGCATTCCAACACACACTTACGAATCCAAAACCCTGACCAAGGCGTTTGAAGAAATCACCGGCATTAAAGTCAATCACCAGATTCTTGGTGAAGGTGAAGTTGTGCAGGCTGTTCAGACCCAGATGCAGACCAATCGTAATCTTTACGATGCCTATATCAATGACTCTGATCTGATTGGTACGCACTCGCGTCTGCAACTGGCGGTCAACCTGACTGACTGGATGGCTGGCGAAGGCAAGGATGTGACCAATCCGATGCTTGATCTCAACGATTTTGTCGGTCGGTCGTTTACTACCGGCCCCGACGGCAAGCTTTATCAGTTGCCTGATCAGCAGTTTGCCAACCTTTACTGGTTCCGCAAGGACTGGTTCGATCGCGCCGATCTGAAAAAGCAATTCAAGGCCCGTTATGGCTACGAATTGGGCGTTCCGGTTAACTGGTCCGCCTACGAAGACATTGCCGAATTCTTCTCGGTTCACGTTAAGGAAATTGACGGCAAGAGAATCTATGGCCACATGGATTACGGCAAACGTGCCCCTGATCTGGGTTGGCGTATGACCGATGCCTGGCTTTCAATGGCTGGTGCCGGTTCTAAAGGAGAGCCCAACGGCGTTCCCGTCGATGAATGGGGCATCCGCATGGAAAAAGGCTCTTGCAACCCGGTTGGCGCTTCGGTGTCTCGTGGTGGTGCGGCAAACAGCCCGGCTGCGGTTTATGCCATTCGCAAGTGGGATGAATGGCTGCGCAAGTATGCCCCTCCGGGTGCCGCCAGTTATGACTTCTATCAGTCGTTGCCTGCCTTATCATCGGGTAATGTTGCCCAGCAGATTTTCTGGTACACCGCCTTCACGGCTTCCATGGTGGCCCCGCAAAGCGAAGGCAACAACACGGTCGATGCTGCCGGCAAGCCGCTATGGCGGATGGCACCGTCTCCGCATGGCCCGTACTGGGAA
>JABMOQ010000017.1 GCA_013204045.1 Rhodospirillaceae bacterium
AACTCTTAGAAGAGAGACTAGTAAGAAATTTCTTGCGCACTGAATAGCAACGTGCAGTCTTGATAAGTAGGACCGAGTAAAACAACGTGAAATGACTTCCTTGCGACGCTAAATGCCGTCTAGACCACTTCTGAGGCGAAGCGTCCGATGCAAAGAAAATTTAGGCAATTTCATGCATCCCCCAACAGGCGAGTTTTGCAACACAATCAGGGACTAAAGCGGACCTCATTTTGGGTTGGCGCAGCACGGCCAACGAGGCCACCGACGGCGCCATAAAGCACCTTAATTCTTGCAAGAAGCTCCCCTTCTTTTGAAGGGCTATCCCTTCGACTCGGCCCGCAGCGCCATCAATCTTGACCCAACCCGCAATAGGGCATACTGCTCAAGCCCGCATGTATTGGGGGTGTCAGGTTGAGGATCGGCGTTGGTGGATAAAGACAAAGACAAAAATATAGAACACCCTCCCGGCTACGGTCCCGATGTGGCCGGGCAGGCGGTCAGTGCCGCCTTTGTGTCGGCCGAGGAAACCATCGAGCCTGACTTACGCAAAAGCACCCTGGGCCGGGTCACGGCGTGGGTGTTGTTGCTGGTTATGGGGGTGATGTGGGGGTTGACGTTTTCCCTGGCCAAGATCGCCGCCGACGGCGGCGGCCATCCGCTCGGCATTAATTACTGGGAGTCGTTGATCGGAGCGGTGTTCCTGATCGTGCTGATCGTGGCGAGCGGCAACAAACTTCCCCTCAGGCGTGAAAATATTGTGCTTTATCTGGCCTGCGGCATGCTTGGCTCGGTGATCCCGGGCACTCTTTATTTCTATGCCATTGCCCACGTTTCGCCCGGCGTTTTGTCGATCACCGTGGCCACGGTGCCGTTGTTGACGTTTGTCGCCGCGGTCTTTTTCGGCATTGAAAAAATACAGGTCGGCCGGGTCCTCGGGGTTGTGTTTGGCGTGCTGTCTATCATCCTGCTGGTCGGTCCGGAATCAAGCCTGCCCGATCGGTCTGCCGTGCCGTGGGTGCTTGCCGCTCTTGTCGCCGCCTTCTGTTATGCGGGCGAGAATATGGTGGTGGCGATTCAGGCGCCAAGCGGCGCCAACGCCCTTACGGTAACCTGCGGCATCTTCATCGCCGCATCGCTGATCATGACCCCGGCGGTGTTCGCCACGGATACCTTCGTTCCCCTGATCTGGCCGTGGGGGCCTGTGGAATGGGCCATTGTCGGCATGGCAATTACCAGCGTTATTGCCTACTGCCTGTTCATATATCTGATCGTTCATGCGGGTCCGGTGTTCGCCAGCCAGACCGCCTACGTGGTGACCATTTCCGGTGTGTTCTGGGGGGTGATTATTTTTGACGAGCAGCATTCCGCGTGGATCTGGGCATCCCTGGTGGTGATGATGGTGGCCCTGACCCTGGTGACTCCGCGCAAGAGCGAGTAGCCGGCGGTTTTATTTACCCTCTAATTCATCCCTGAGCATTTCAAGGCTCAGCCAGTGTTCTTCCGCCGCGGCCATGTCGTCGTCGGCCTTTTGCAGCTTGGCCACCGTGGTATGGAACAGGTCCGCATCGCGGGTAAAAAAGTCCGGGTCTGCGAGCAGCATCCGCAATTCGGCGATCTTGGCCTGCAAGGCATCCATGCGGTCGGGCAGGGTTTCCAGGGCGTGTTTATCCTTGAAGCTCATTTTCTGTTTTGCCGTCCGCCCGCCACCGGACTTGGTTGATTTGCCGGACTTGCTTTTCTTTGCGGCCTTTTGCGGCCCGCCGGCGCCATGATGGCGCTGCGACATCATGTCCGAATAGCCCCCCGCATATTCGATCCACAGGCCGTCGCCCTCGAAGCCCAACGTGGAAACCGCGACCCGGTCGATGAAATCTCGGTCGTGGCTGACCAGCAGAACGGTGCCAACATAGTCAGCCAGCATTTCCTGCAACAGGTCGAGGGTTTCCAGGTCCAGATCGTTGGTCGGCTCGTCGAGCACCAGCAGGTTGGAAGTTTGGGCCAGCGCCCGGGCCAGCATCAAGCGCCCCCGTTCACCGCCTGATAATTTGCCGATGGGGGTGCGCGCCTGTTCGGGCAAGAACAGAAAGTCCTTCATATAACCGATGACGTGCTTTTGCTGGCCGCCGACGGTGACGCTGTCGCCATGGCCGCCGGTTAAGGCATCGGCCAGGGTCCAGGTATTATCCAGGCTGTCGCGTTGTTGATCCAGGGTCACCATTTCCAGCTTTGTGCCGAGTTTGATGGTGCCTGAATCCGGTTTCAGCGCCCCGGTAAGAAGCTTTAGCAAGGTCGTCTTGCCGGCCCCGTTGGGGCCGACGATGGCCAGCCGGTCGCCGCGTAAAATGCGCACGTCGAGATTTTCGACGATTTGCGGTCCACCATAGGATTTTCCCACCCCCTTGGCCTCGACCACCAGTTTTCCCGATGTGCGGGTTTCGCCCACGGTCATCTGTACCGAGCCTGCCAGGGCGCGCTGTTCGCCCCGTTGCTGGCGCAAATCGCCGAGGGCCCGCAAGCGGCCCTGATTGCGTTTGCGCCGGGCCGGCACGCCTTGGCGCAGCCACTCCATTTCACGAACGATTTTTCGGTCCAGTTTATGGCGCTCGACCACCTGTTGTTCCAGCATGCCGTCGCGCCACGCCTCGAACCCGGCAAAACCCTCATCGAGCCTGTGGGTCTCGCCCTGGTAGATCCACACCGTGGTGCGGGTGATGTTTTCCAGAAAGCGCCGGTCGTGGCTGATCAGCACCATGGCCGAGCGAATGGATTTGAGTTCCTTCTCCAGCCATTCGATGGCGGTCAGGTCAAGATGGTTGGTCGGCTCGTCGAGCAGCAGGATATCCGGCTCCGGCGCCAGCACCCGGGCCAGGGCGGCGCGCCGGGCCTCGCCACCGGAAAGCTGTTTGGGGTCTTCCGTGCCGTTCAACCCCAACTCGCTCAGAAGATATTGCGGACGGTAGGGATCGGACCCCGCATCCAGCCCGGCTTCCACATAGTCCAGGGTGCTGGCGTAGGCGCTAAGGTCGGGCTCCTGCGGCAAATAGCGGATCGATGTTCCGGGCTGCACGAAGCGTTCGCCGTCATCCATTTCAATCAGGCCGGCGGCGATTTTCAGCAGGGTCGATTTCCCCGATCCATTGCGCCCGACCAGGCACAGCCGTTCGCCGGCGGTCACGGAAAACGCCGTGCCTTCCAGCAGCGGGGTGCCGCCAAAGGTCAGTTCGATATCGCGCAGCATAAGTAAGGGAGGAGCCATGGCCCCCGTATGTATAGACGCCCGGGCACCAGAGCAAGGGCGAAGCCCGACCGTCTAGGCCGACTTGCGCACAAACTCGGTCAGGATGACAATTTGCTGGCCGTTGATGCGGCCTTCGATTTGTTTCGGGTTGTCGGCGACCAGCGAGATTCCGCGCACCGCTGTGCCGCGCTTGGCGGTGAAGCCGGCGCCCTTGACGTTTAAATCCTTGATCAGGGTCACCGTATCGCCGGCCGCCAGCAAGGCGCCGTTGCTGTCCAGGTGGCGGACCGTGTCGCCATCGCCGGGTTGTTCGTCAATCGCCCCGGCCTCGGCCCAGGCCAAGGTGGGGTCATCCAGATACAGGGTATCGAGCAGCTCCGCCGCCCAGGATTCGTTGCTCAGGCGTTTGAGCAAGCGCCACGCCATGACCTGCACCGCCGCTACCGGGGTCCACATGCTGTCACCCAGACAGCGCCAGTGATGGGGGTCGAGAGGGGCGGGGGGGTCGATCTGGGCGCGGCAGGTGGCACACACCAGCACGCAGGTATCGGGGCCGCCATCGGAATCGGGGGCAACCTCCATGACGGCAAGGCCATCGGGCGCGGCGCACAATTCACATTTGGACTCGCTACGGGCGCGCAGGGCGGCTTCGGTGCTCATGACAGGTTCCTTTTGCCTAATGGTCGCTATGAACTCTATATCGCCGCTTTGAGTCAATGGGAG
The DNA here is from genome assembly GCA_013204045.1 of Rhodospirillaceae bacterium. Lineage (GTDB taxonomy): Bacteria > Pseudomonadota > Alphaproteobacteria > Rhodospirillales > JABHCV01 > JABMOQ01. The sequence continues at coordinate 3,962 of JABMOQ010000017.1, forward strand.
GATTGGCGGCCCTTGAGACTTGGGCTATACCTCGCGGATGGCCGATTTCCATATCATCATCATCGGTGGCGGCGCGGCCGGACTCATGTGCGCCGGGGTGGCCAGCAAGCGCGGCCGCCGGGTGCTGGTCATCGATCACGCCGCCAAGGTTGGTGAAAAGATCCGTATTTCCGGCGGCGGCCGCGCCAACTTCACCAACCTGCATGCGACCCCCGCCGATTACCTGTCGGATAACCCCCGCTTTTGCGTTTCGGCCCTGAAGCGGTATGGCCCCGGCGATTTTATCGCCCTGGTAGAAAAGCACGGCATCGCCTATCACGAAAAGCACCTCGGCCAGTTGTTCTGTGACGGATCGGCCGGGCAGATCACCGACATGTTGCTCAAGGAAGCCGAGGGCGCCACCATCCTGACGGCGACCAAGGTGACCGGCGTCTCAAAGGGCGGTGAGCTGTTCACCGTGGAAACCGATGGCGACACCTTCACGGCGGAGTCCCTGGTCATCGCCAGCGGCGGGCCGTCGATCCCGAAAATGGGATCCAGCGGCTTCGGTTACCATATAGCCAAACAATTCGGCCTCAAGGTTGTGCCGCCGCGGCCCGGCCTGGTGCCGCTGACGTTTGATCCGGAAATGCTGGCCAGGCTGGATGGCCTGTCCGGGGTTTCCCTGAACGCCACGGTCGGGCTGGCCAAGGTGCATTTCACCGAGGCCTTGCTGTTTACCCACCGGGGCCTGAGTGGGCCGGTGATTTTGCAAATCTCGTCCTATTGGCAGAAGGGCGATACCCTGACCGTCGATCTGCTGCCCGGCACGGATGTGTTTGAGCATTTGAAACAGGCCCGGGCCACGGCGCCGAAGAAACAGGTAGCGACGGTGCTGGCTGAGGTTTTGCCGAAACGGCTGGCCCAAAAAATCGCCGTGTGGACCGATTGCACCGGGCGTCTGGCCGAGATGCCGGACACGGCGCTGCGCCGCTTAAGCGATCACATCAATGGCTGGGCGGTCACCCCCCAGGGCACGGAAGGCAATCGCACCGCCGAGGTCACCGTCGGCGGCGTCGATACCCGCGGGCTATCATCGAAAACCCTGCAAGCCAATGGGCTGGCCGGGCTTTATTTCATCGGCGAATGCGTCGATGTGACCGGTCACCTGGGCGGTTTTAATTTTCAATGGGCGTGGGCCTCGGGCCATGCCTGCGGGCAGGTCGCCTAAAGACGCTTCGCCGCCTGCACGGTGGTTTCCAGGGCGTTGAGAAAATCCGAACGGTCGGACCTGGAATAGGGTTTTGGCCCGCCGGTGATCTCGCCGCTTTCGCGCAAGGTCTGCATCAACTCGCGGTTGGCCAGGGCCATGCCGATGCTGTTTTCCGTAAATGCCACGCCATTGGGTTTGATGGCCAGGGCGCCGCGCTCCAGGCAGCGGGCGGCCAGCGGGATGTCGTTGGTGATGCAGATGTCGGCCTTTTGAATGTGGTCGGCGATCCAGTCGTCGGCGGCATCCGGCCCTTGCGCGACGATGACCATTTCGACCATGGGGTCCGGGCTCGGGCGGATGCCGCCATCGCTGACCATCAGGGTTTTCAATTGGTGGCGGGCGGCGACACCGATGGTTTCGTCCTTGACCGGACAGGCGTCCGCATCGATGTAAATTTCTACCATGATCGCCTAACCGTTATTCAACCAAAACCTTGTGAACGACTCCGGACTTGAGAAGTTCGCCGGAACCGGGGAACCATATATCGGAATGAGGGGTTTGAAAAACCTTGCCTAAGAACACGGCGTCGATTTTCTGTCTGGCGTAGAAAGCCAGGTCGATCTTCTGTTCTTCCTCCGGGTCGATGTAGGGAGTCTTGAGGTCGCCCTTGAAACTCATTTGATGGAAGCCCAGCTTGCCTTTGGCGCCCAGTATTCTTGCCGCGCCGGCGATAAACGCGGTCGTGCAAGCCGATTTGCAGACATCAAAAACGTAACTATCCAGGCCGTATTTTTCGATCAGCCGGGCGATGCCCCGGCCCTCGGTGATGCGTCCGCCATTGCTGCTGAAAATGATGCCTGTGACGGCCGGGTGCTGGTCCAACAGGGCGCCCAATTCCTTGGTCACGCCAATGTTGAAATCACCTTTCAGGTGTATTCGGGTGCCGCCTTCGGTCAGGGTCAGGGTGTGATCATCCAGCAGGGGCGGGGTTTTAAGTCTCTGGTTCAGGATCATGGCACCGGGGTTGGCAAACAGCGATTGAAAGGCGCCGGCAACGTAAATGACCGTCACCAACAAGCTCAGCACGATCCCCAGCTGGGCCGCCAACACCGTGATGTTGGTGCCAAGTTGTGACAGGTAGCGATCACAGGCCCTGATTACCCCTAACACCTGCCACGGGTAGACGACCCCCTGGAAGATCGTGAAGTAGGCGACGGTCATGGCAATGGCAACGCTGGTTTTCTCGGTAAAGGGCGGATGGGTGAAACGCTCGACAAACAGGATAGCGATCCGCAGCACAACCAGATTGATCCAGAATGACCAGAAAAGGGATTGATTGCCGCGCCAGTGATTGCGGATGTACTGCATGGTCCGGTTTACGCTCATTTGGTTGCGGGTTGCAACCGGCCTGATTGGGACGCCGTTTGTACGTCCCAGAGTAGTAAAAATGTCGAAAAAATGTTAGCATGTTGCCACTCAATAAATGGTGCCTGCTTCACATTCAGTTGGAGGGTGCTGCCATGATGTCTGAAATGGACTTTTCAGTCGATCCGGACACTTTGATAAATGTGCTGATCGTTGTAGTCGGCTTCCTGATCCTCTACTTCTTTCTTTTGATCCGCGCATTGGTGGAGATGATTCGTCTCGACGCACCCGGTGTGGTGATCGTCTTTACCTATATATCCCTGATTCCGTTTCCTTTGCTGCTGATCCTCGGGATTCTAAATCTGATTATCTGGTATTTTGTCCGCCAGGATTTGATGGCGCGGCGGGCGTCCGGCACCTGAGGGAATTTGACTGGGAGGTGAGCCATGGGTCTGATGACCAGCATGATGTTCGAGTCGCACCCGAGCCGGTTCGACTTCGCCGAAACCGTCACCAGGGTTCAAGAGGCGGCGAAAGACAACGGCTATTCGGTGCCCCAGGTGCTCGATTTAAAGAGTCACTATAACGATGAGGGCAAACCCGAGATGGGCCGGGCGACCATCGTCTATTATTGCAGCGCCGAGTCCGGGGTCGATATTACCCGGGATGATGCCGATAAACCGATGTTGGTGATGATGCCGACCGGGGTCGCCGTTTACCAGACGTCATCGGGAGAGGTGCGCGTCGCCCATATGAATTTCGGCCTGATGCGTCACATGTTTAGCGGGGTGGTCAAAAAGGCGCTTTCGCGCTCGGCCCGCAACATGGACAAGGCGATGGCGAACGTCATCGCTGGCTAATTATCCGGCGGCTATTCCTTTTCCTTCAATTCCGCCATCAACTTGTCGCGGGCTTCCTGAAGCATGAGAACGGCGTCGTTGCATTTCTCGCCGACGAAATCGTGGGGACGTTTGGGATGTTTGGGATCGTACTCGCAGGTGGTTGAAACGAAATGCTCAAGCTCGTTGATGATTCGTTGCAGTTCGGGTTTACGGTGCGGCATGGCTCATCCCCTTCGCTCGGCGCTATTCAGAGGCTTGCGATTTTGTGGATTATATCATTATTCCCCCGGCTTTAGCGATCAATTCGCCGTATTTGGGGCGTTTCGCTGCGGGGAAACCCGAATACCCATGCTTTCGGCGATCTGTTAGTTTTTCCAGCATGGAACCGGGGGCAGGGGGCTTCGCAGCCCGATAATTTTTTTAAGGAGATATACCGATGCTGAAACGTCTTTTTGCGCCGTTGGGGATGATTTTTACCCTTGCTGTCTTCGTCTTGCCGGTCGCCGATGCCAATGCCAGCGACGGGTCAAATCACCATCTGATTATTCATGTTGATGATAACGACGCCCTGAAAATGAACATCGCCATGAACAATGCCAAGAATGTGACGTCCTATTACAAGAACAAGGGCGAGACCGTGCAGATCGAAATTGTCGCCTATGGCCCCGGCCTGATGATGCTGCGTCCCGGCAAGTCGCCGGTCGAAGGCCGGATTTCTGATTTCGCCGGCAGCTTCGATAATATTACCTTCGCTGCCTGTGGCAACACCATGAAGGGCATGTCGAAAAAGGAAGGCGCACCGGTCACCGTTTACGACTTCGCCAAAGTGGTTCCGTCCGGGGTAACCCAGATCATGATGCGTCAGGATCAGGGCTGGCATTACCTGAAGCCGTAAAAAAAGCCCGGCCCCTGCAAGGGGGCCGGGGGCCTGTGGCAGACACCGGCTGCCGGGGGTTAGCTCTTGATCTCCACCTTCATGGCCGATTTCTCGGGCATATCGGTCTTGGGCAGGATAATTGTCAGGATTCCGTTGATGAACGTGGCATCAATGTTCGCTTCATCAACAACTTCGGGGACATGCATCGAGCGATAGACGGAGCCGTAGTGGCGCTCCGTCAACAGGGCATTTTCATCTTCCTTTTTGGTTTCCTCTTTTTTCTCGCCCTTGATGACAAGGATGCCGTCGCTCAACGTGACCTCGATGTCTTTCTTGTCCATGCCGGGCAACTCGGCGGAGATCCGGATTTCGGTGTCGGTTTCCCGCACATCCATGGTCGGAATCATCTCGTGCCTCGCCGTTAACGTGGCGCCGAGCCTCCGGAAAGGATCAAGCTCGAAGCCCGACCGACCAAACGGCCCCAGCGAGAAGTTGGAGAAGAAGTTGTCGAACAGGGTATCGACCTCATGGCGCAGGCCCATCAATGGATGATGAATTTCCTGCTTTGCGGGAACCCCGGTCTCGGGTGTTGCGGTCATTTTCTTTACTGTTTCTGTCATGGCGACCTCCTTTGCGCATCCGCGCAAACAGTACTGGCAAGATGGTCACTCATCTCACCAATGGCGTATTGTACCATAATAAAATGTAAAATAGGTATGCAAAAACTGGATAGCTGCATTGTCCGGATCGAGACTCTAGCCGCCGCCGAAGCTGCGGATCAGGCTGCCGACGATCATGTACCAGCCATCAACCAGCACGAAGAAGACGATCTTGAACGGCAGCGCGATGATGATAGGCGGCAGCATCATCATGCCCATGCTCATCAGCACCGAGGCGACGACCATGTCGATGATCAGGAACGGGATAAACACCAGGAAACCGATTTCGAAGGCGCGCTTGAGTTCTGAAATCATGAACGCAGGAACCAGAATCCGGACCGGCATGGTGTCTCTTACTTCCTGGTCCGTCAATTTGGCGATATCCGTGAACAGCGCCAGGTCCTGCTCGCGGACATGGACCAACATAAAATTCTTGACCGGCAACAGGGTGCGGTCGAAGGCCTCGAACTCGTCGATTTCACCATTGATCAGCGGCTGGATGCCGGTGTCGTAGGCTTCTTCAAAAACCGGCATCATGATGAACGCGGTCAGGAACAGGGCAAGACTGATAATCACCTGGTTGGGCGGCGTCTGCTGGGTACCGAGCGCAGTGCGCAGGAACGACAACACGACAACGATGCGGGTGAATGACGTCACCATGACCAACAGCGACGGTGCCAGCGACAGAACCGTGATAACGGCGATCAACTGAACAATGCGGGCCGTCGCCGAGCCATTCCCGGTTCCGTCCCCGCCGCCGCCTAAATCCAGCGACAGGCTTTGTGCCTGGGCAACGTCGGGCCATAGCATAAGCAGCGAAGAGATAGCGACGGCAACCGCCGCTATGGATATGAAGCGGCGGCTCATGTGTTTCCCTTTTGCATAGATGTTTTATTTTCCCTCGGCGCCGCAGCAATAGCGCTTTCGACCAGCAATTCCGTCGATGTGCCGAGCACCAGCAGGTGCTCCGTATCGTCCCGGCGGATCAGCACCAGGCGGCGTTTTCCGTCGATGTTCAGGGCCTCGACAATGCCGAGTCGGCGAGCCGTTCCCCTGGGGGTCGGCTGGATTCCAAAGCCAAACTTTCGGGCAATCACGGTCAACATGCCGATCAGGGCCAGCACGAATACCAGGGCCAGTACAAATTTCATGTAGTCGTAATAATTCAGATCAACGGCGTCCATCAGTTACCCTTGGCTTTGTCATCATCGCCCTCGATATCACCCGAGATGCTTTCATTCTGGGCGGTCAGTTCATTTTCCAGCAGATCGAGATTGTGCCGGGTGGCGACAACAGCAGCGTCGATAACGCTAATGTCGCCAGGAGCCATACTTTCAATCTTCTTGCACAGGCCCTTGACCTTGCCTTCCAGGGCCGAGAGATCGACCATTTTCCCTTCTGCCAACAGGCGCCGGGCGGTGGCAATGACCGAGTCGACTTTGTCGATTTCATCAAGAATCTCGGCCAGGTCAGTCTTGGCAGTCTGTTGGTTCATGTATCTTGCTCCTCAGGTCCAGTGCCGGTGGTCTCGCCTGGTGGCCCCTCGGGGCGCATGAAATCCGGCATGTCGCCGTTGGCCCGGTAAACGTAGGTCAGTATTTCGGCGACGGCGGCAAAGGCCTCGATTGGAATTTCGCTGTCGACGTTGATAGCGCTCAGCATTTCAGCCAGATCGCTATCTTCACGGACCTTGACGCCTTGGGCGAAGGCGATGGCGAGAATTTGTTCGGCGACCGATCCGCGCCCGCCGGCGACGATTTTCGGCGCAAAATCGCTTTCCGGCAGATATTTCAACGCGACAGCAACGGCTTCCGCCCGTCGCTGGCTTTCCGCCTGATCATTGGCCGCGATTCCATCCTGGAAACCGTCGCCGATAGGGGTGTCGTCGGTGTCTGACAATGCCTTTTACCCGGCCTTTGTTCTGGCCTATTACCGCAAGCTTTAGCCCATAAATCCCAACGCGATCCTGGGCCTACATGCTTAATATTTGTTTAAGTAAAAGCGGTGGTGGCAGCCAATTCATTGAGTCTTTCCAGCCGTTTACTCAATGTTAAGCGTTGCCCCCGGATACTCAGGGCTAGGCAAAAGAACCCTTCACCGATTTGGGACCGGCGGGGTGCTTTTATAGGAAACATAGGGCGAGTGGGTGCTCATGGAACTCGATAAAATTACGCTGTTAAGCGTCGTCAAGAAGCGTCTCAACTGGCTTAGCCAGCGCCAGGAGGTGCTGGCCCAGAACATCGCCAATGCAGATACCCCCAATTACAAGCCCAGCGATCTGAGGCCGTATAATTTTGCCGAGATGGTTCGGGCCGAAAGAACACAGCTCAACCTGAATGTCAGCGAACCGGGGCATATATCCGGCGACCGCAAGCGCCTCCGCGATTTTTCGATGGTAACAGAACGTCGCCCCTTTGAAACGGCACCGAACGGAAATGCCGTGATCCTCGAAGAGCAGATGGCCAAGATCGGCGAGACACAGTTCAACCACAGCTTTATGACGGAAATATACAAGAAGCATCTGAGGATGCTGAAGATGGCCATAGGTAACAGGTAGGGTAACAGGTAGGGCAACAGGTAAAAACGAAAATGGATGACCTTTTAAAAACAATGCAGATATCTGCGGCCGGCATGCGGGCGCAAGGCACACGCCTGAGGACGATTTCCGAAAATATCGCCAATGCCGCATCGTTGCCAAACAGCCCCGGAGAAGATCCCTATCGGCGCAAGGTGATAACGTTCAAAAACGTGCTCGACCGGGCCACCGGCCTTGAAGTTGTTCGCGCCGACAAGATCATTCATGACAAGTCGAAATTTTCAAAGCAGTTCGATCCGTCGCACCCGGCCGCCGATGCCGATGGATATGTGCAGACGCCGAACGTCAACACGCTGATCGAGATGATGGACATGCGCGAAGCGCAGCGGTCATACGAGGCAAACCTAAACGTTATCAAGTCATCAAAGGCGATGCTTAACAGCACTCTTGACGTCCTCAGGTAGGGCGTTGGAACAGACCCGGGGAAACAGGAGCATTTAATGGTATCGCAAGTACAGAACATAGCAAACGCGGCGGCGGCATACGCCAAGGCACCCGGCAGTCAGGCCGCCAGCATGGACATCAGTGGCGCGTCCAAAGGCCCCACCTTCGCCGACATGGTCAAGGGAACGATCCATCAGGCCATCAATACACAACAGCAAAGCGAGGCCGTGTCCCTTGCCGCAATCAATGACCGCGCCGATATCACCCAGGTCGTCACCGCCGTGGCCGAGGCCGAGGTGACGTTGCAGGCCGTCGTCGCCATACGTGACAAGGTTATAGATGCGTACAGGGAAATTCTCAGAATGCCGGTCTAGTCCATGAATGAAGCCATGGTCCTCGAGATCGGGCGGGAAGCCCTTGTCGTCATATTAAAGACGGCCGGTCCGATTATGCTGGCGGGACTTATCATCGGCCTGATCATCGCACTTTTCCAGGCGCTGACGACAATTCAGGAACTGACTCTGACGTTCGTTCCGAAAATCATCGTCATTTTTATCGCCGTCGTCGTGTTTCTGCCGTTTATGATGACGACGGTTATCGAGTTCAGCAATCGATTGTTCGAACGCATGACCACACTGGGGTAGAAATTATGTTGGGCGATATCCTGGAACTCAACATTTTTGCTTTTTTCCTTGTTTTCGCGCGCATCGGTTCGGCAATCATGATGATGCCGGGATTCAGCACCTCCTATGTCACACCAAGGGCCCGGCTGGGCATTGCGCTTGGCCTGAGTTTCCTGATGACGCCGTTCCTGATCGCCGGCCTTCCCGGCCTGCCGTCGACGCCGATCGCCTTGTTTTTGTTGTTGCTGGGTGAAATCATTATTGGCCTGTTTTTTGGCGTTACCCTTCGAGTTCTGGTCAGCGCCATGCAGACGGCGGGCTCGTTGATCGCGCTGTTTTCGTCCTTGGCCAACGCCCTGATTCGTGACCCGATTGCTGAACAGCAAAGCTCGTTGATATCATCGTTCCTGACGACGTTGGCCATTACCCTGATTTTTGTCAGCGGCATGCATCACCTGATGATCCGCGGCATCGTTGAAAGCTACACCTTGTTCGTGCCAGGCCAGCCGCTACCCTTCGGTGACTTCACTGAACTGCTGGCGCACCGGGTCAGCGATAGCTTCAACCTTGGTGTGCAGTTATCGGCACCGTTTATCGTGTCGGCCCTGGTTTACTATATCGGACTGGGCATTCTTGGTCGGCTGATGCCGGTGCTGCCGGTATTCTTTGTCGCCATGCCGATTCAGATAGCTGGCCAGATCACGTTGATGGCTATGGGTCTGTCCCTGTCGATGATGTATTTTCTGTCGCGGTTTGAAGCCGGCATAATTCCATTTTTAGAACCCTAGGAGCCCGTCTTGGCTGAAGAAGAAGACGACGCACAAAAAACAGAAGACCCAACAGATAAAAAGTTGGCAAAGGCCAAAGAAAAAGGCCAGATGGCAACATCGCAGGAAGTTAAGAGCTTCGCTGTTCTGCTCGGCGCCGCTTTCGGGTTGCTGATTCTGGCGCCGGGACTTGCCACCAATATCCGCCTTCTGGGTTTCACGTTTATTCAAAGCCCGCATGCTTTTTTGTTTGATTTTGAAAGCCTGCGTCAGGTGTTCGCCGACGTTCTGATCGAGCTCGGCATCATTCTTTCGCCCTTATTCGGCGGCATGGTGGTGTTGGCCATCGTCTCGAACGTGGCGCAGACAGGCCTGATCTGGTCAACAAAAAAAATCCAACCGGAACTCAGCAAGATAAGTATCCTTAAGGGCTTTAAAAGGATGTTCGGGGTGCGCTCATCGGTCGAATTCGTGAAAGGAATACTGAAGATTTGCCTGGTGACGATCGTGGGTGTCATATTGGCGGCTCCGTTTCTGAGCGATATCACGATGTTCGCCGTGCGCGATATTTCCGAGACCCTGGACCGGATATTGATCATCTCGATCTGGTTTTTCACCGGTTCCACGATCGTCATGGCGGTCATCGCCGCCCTCGACTTTGCTTTCCAGAAGCAGCAGATGACCAAGCAGTTGAAGATGAGCAAGCAGGAGGTCAAGGAAGAACACAAGCAATCTGAAGGTGACCCGCACGTTAAGGCGCGAATTCGCCAGATCCGTATGGAGCGCGCCCAGCAACGGATGATGGCCTCGGTCCCCGAAGCCGACGTGGTGATCACCAACCCGACCCACTATGCGGTGGCGCTCAAATACAAGATGGACTCGATGCAGGTGCCGATGCTGATCGCCAAGGGCATGGATACCCTGGCCTTCAAAATCAGAGAGGTGGCCGAGGAAAACGACATCCCGATCGTCGAAAATCCGCCCCTTGCCCGCGCCCTTCACGCCGCCGTCGAGCTCGACGAGGAAATCCCGGCCGAACATTACATGGCCGTCGCCGAGGTTATCGGCTATGTCATGCGTTTGCGGGGCGAGCTGCCACCACTCAGTCAGCAGGGCCCCTGAGCCGCCAACGTCTATGTAGGGGAAAATGTGCCTGACGATTTGACCACCGCCCGGAACCCGGCACCCGCCGACCGCCGCCTGATGTGGGCAACCATGCTGGCCGTTCTCAGTCTTTTGGCAGGGTTTATCGGCTGGCGATTGTCCGGCCCTGGGCAGTTGCTGGCCATGGCCACAGCCGGTGCGTTGGCCGCCGGCGCCGGGCTGGCGCTGATCAAAAGCGGGGCCAGGCGGCATCTCGATGGCATTGTCGCCAGCGCCGTGGCCAACAGTTCCGAGGCGGCCTTCATTACCCGGTTGCCGAACGATCCGGCGACGCCTTTCGTTTTTGCAAACCCGGCCTTTCACAAATTGTTTGGCGGCAGCGGTCACCCGGCGGGCAGCCTTGCGGGTATCGCCGGGTTGTTCGCCGGAAATGACGAATCCGGCGATGAACTGGCCCGCTTGACCATGGCGGTCGATGCCGGCGGCTCGGACCATGCGGAAATCCAGGTTTTTGGCGCGTCCGGCGCGATTGAATGGCGGCGCATCTCGGTGGTGCCGTTTACGCCAAAAAACAGCGCCCAAAGATATGCCCTGTGGCAGGCCAATGACATTACCGCGAACCGCGAGATGGAAGCCACCCGCCACCGGGAAGAAGAGCTGCTCGCCGATTTTCTGGATAACCTGCCGGCCGGTTTCTTCTCTGCCGATTCAAGGGGGGTGATCCGCTATGCCAACAGCGTGTTTAATGATTGGCTCGGTGTTACGGCCGACGAAATTCGCAGCGGCAATATCCGCTTTTCCGATTTTGTCGTCGCCGGAAGCGCCGATGCCGCGGTGTTGACGTCGGTCGCCGGCATCAATGGCGACGTCACCCTGCGCGGCCCCGGCGGCAGCTTGTTCAAGGCATGTTTGTTGCAATCGGAGCATGTGGATAGCGGCGGCGACATGGATTACAGCCGTTCGGTGCTGCTCCGCGAGTTGACCTGGCGCGGCGAGGCCGGGTTCTCGGCGGCCATCGGCAATGCCATGGGTATGCAGACGGGGACGGCAACGCCGCGCCTGCGCTGGTTGTTCGAAGAAGCCCCGGTCGGCATCGTGCTGCTGGACCTGCATGGCGACGTCACCGATGCCAACCGGGCTTTCCTGAAGCTGCTGGGGGTCCACAACGAGGCCGTCATCGGCAGGCCGTTTTCCGAACAGATCAGTAAGGAAGACCGGGGCGATGTGGCGGCCCAATTGTCTAAGGTGGTAATGGGCATCATGCCGGCATCCCATCTTGAGGTCCGCATGCCGGCCATGGGCGAACGGGAACTGGTGGCGTCGCTTTACGCGAGCCGCCTGGAAGACGACTTCGGCGAGGTTTCGGGTCTGGCCCTACATTTCATCGACACCACTGAACACAAGAACCTGGAGGTGCAGTTCGCCCAGTCCCAGAAGATGCAGGCCATCGGCCAGCTGGCCGGCGGCGTCGCCCACGACTTCAACAACCTGCTGACCGCCATGATCGGCTTTTCCGACCTGCTGCTGACCCGCCACGGGCCGGAAGATCCATCTTTTTCCGACATCATGCAGATCAAGCAGAACGCCAACCGGGCGACCAACCTGGTGCGCCAGTTGCTGGCGTTCTCGCGCCAGCAGACGTTGGAGCCGGTGGTGCTCGAGGTCTCGGGGGTGATTTCCGACCTGTCCCACCTGCTCGGCCGGCTGATCGGCGAGAATATAGAGCTCACCATCGATCACCAACGCGACCTGTGGCTGTTGCGCGTCGATCGCGGCCAGTTCGACCAGGTGGTTATCAACCTGGCCGTCAATGCCCGTGATGCCATGCCCGGCGGCGGCACCCTGTCGATCCGCAGCGCCAACATCAGCATCAATCAGCCGGTGCAGCGCAGCCACGACGTTATGGCGGCCGGTGATTATGTTCTGATCGAGGTCGGCGACACCGGAACCGGCATCGCCAAAGAAGACCTGAGCCGCATATTCGAGCCGTTCTTTTCAACCAAAGAGGTCGGCGAGGGCACCGGGCTCGGGCTGTCCACGGTTTACGGCATTATTCACCAGACCAACGGCTATATCTTTGTCGACAGTGCGCCCGGCGAGGGCACCACGTTTTCCATCTACCTGCCGCGCCATGAGGGCGCGCCCGGCGAAATGGTCGCCACCGTGGACGGGCCTCCACGGCTCAAGGAAACGGCGGCCAAGAGCACCGGCGACCTGACCGGCGAGGGCACGGTGTTGCTGGTCGAGGACGAAGACGCGGTCCGCATGTTCGGCGCCCGGGCGCTCCGCAACAAGGGCTATAAGGTGCTCGAGGCCCGCGACGGCGAACAGGCGCTGGATGTGATCAACTCATCGGACGACCACATCGACCTGATTATTTCCGATGTGGTGATGCCCGGCATGAACGGCCATACCCTGGTCAACCTGGTGCGCCATGAACTGCCGCACCTGAAGATCATTTTAATGTCCGGTTATTCGGAAGACGTGTTCGCCGACCAGGTCGAAGGCGATACCGGCATCGAGTTCCTGGCCAAGCCGTTCAGCCTCAAAGACCTGGCCAGTAAGGTCAAGGACGTGCTGGCCGGGTAGGGGGGATTCGAGCCCCCCTCAGGCGCCGGGTACTTGGCTGGGCCACGGGAAGTCCACTTCAAAATCTCACCAACGCATGTATACCCTAGACGTACGTAACCATTTCCGGCTACCCTATCGACTCTTTGACGAGTCGGGGGCAGAGTCGCGGGTATGGCAGATAATTATTGGTCCTATTTCAAGGAATGCGTTGCAGCAGCCCATAACTTGTGGCGACTCCATGAGGAGGCCACAGTGATAGGCGGGGCTATATTGGCGCTTATAGCCGCCTTAATCGCAATTTTTTTCTTTCCCATAAGTTTTAAGGACGATACCGGACAATGGCTTATGGCCTTATTGGGGGCTTGGTTCATTTTCCTTTTTATTTTTGTATCTCCATACCTGTTATGGAAAAGGCTAAGGGGGGAAAACGCAAAATTAAAAGGTGCCATGTCTGCGAGCCAACAAAAACACATAAATATTGATTGGCGGAGTACGGCTCAGGGAGAGGCCCAACTGATTATAACGAACGACGGCCCGGATAATCAGACAATCCAGGATGTTGAGGTGATGGTCCGGAACTGGCGACACGCTAGTGGTGAACATGTTGAGGACATCCTAACAATATTAAAGCCGATTAGCGGCAGGCAACCGCCTATTAAACTGCACCCCGGGGACCCAAATTATTTTGTGTTTGCTTCAGTTAAGAGGGGTTCAAACGGTAATGCAAAGATTGCAATAGTGCCGGGCTACCCAAATGAAAGGCAACCAACACAAAAGGAAATAGGTATAAAACTCAGTGTTTCTGGTGAGAATTTTCGGGGCGGCCCGATTGTTTTCCGTCTAAAATTGGATGACAACAATGCGCTAATTATTGAGCCTTGGGAAGCGGGGGAAAAAGCGGTGCCAAACGAGGAGATAGGGGTGTGAGCCACGGGAAATATTTAAGCCTCGAAGAAGCCCGTAAGGCGGGGCTTTTAGAGCGCTACGCCAAGGAACACCCTTCCGAAGGTGACGAGGCGGCGTTTGACCACCTCTTGGACGCTATGGCTTCGGGAAAGCCTGCAACAGAAGTTCAAACATCAACTCGGGGCGCTTCCGAAGATTAAAGCGGTATTCCATTTCGGCCAGATACTTGGGCAGGTGTTTTTTCGATGCCCAAACATGCGTTCCGCTGATCTGGCGCTTCATCCACGACCAGAAGCCTTCAATGGTGTTCGTATGAACCGGGCCGCGCACATATTCTTTTCGGGAGTGGTTGACCGTGCCGTGCAGATAGCCTTCCTCTGGCAATTTGCTGTAGGAGCGAAGTTCGTCCGTGGCGATCCGGGTGCCGGGGTACACGTTTTCTAAAATGTGCGGGACAAGAACAAACTCATGGCGACCGGGAACCACGCGGGTAATGATTTCACCCTCACGTTCGACCATGCCGAAGACAACGGTCTTACCCTTGCCGCCGAACCCGCGTTTCTTGTGACCGCCAACAAAGGCTTCGTCGACCTCAACGATGGGCTTTCCGCCTAACGGGGCATCGCCATCAACGAAGCCCATGTACTTGCGGATTTCGTGTCCGATCCGCCACGCGCACTTGTAGGTGACGCCTAACTGGCGTTGCAGTTCCTTGGCCGATACGCCGTTGCGGGTCGTCGTAAACAGGTACATGGCGTAGAACCACTTTTGCAGGGGCGTACGCGAACGCTCGAAGGGCGTCCCCGCCATCGGGTGAATATGATGGCCGCACGAAGGACAGGAATACGCAGGCAGCTTCTTGAGCCGCGCAAAGCGTCCATGCTTGTCGCACTTGGGGCAATCCAAGGATTCGCCGTATCTGGTAGCCATAAGATGCTCCAGGCACGAATCATCGGTCGGGAATCGCTTGAAAAAGTCTTGGATATTGAACGTCTTAGCCATGTCGTCCTCCTATGGTCTAAATATACCAAAGAAGGCTACGTACGTCAAGGGGATATACGCCCTCACCAAACACCAGAACATCAGCGGAACATATAGCTAATTTATGTTGTATTTCAACGGTTTATAAAAAGCCCTTGCCAATGAGAACAAAAAGGGTACATTCGGATCAATTGCAACGAATCGAACCCTGTGGAATAAGAGAGGAAATCCCATGGCCAACGCCAACCTGAAGCTCGTGGAAAAAGAAAACATGGATAAGAACAAGGCACTTGAAGCCGCGGTGTCGCAAATTGAGCGCGCCTTCGGCAAGGGCTCGGTCATGCGCCTCGGCCAACGCGACTCGGTGGCGACGGAAGTCATTTCGTCCGGTTCCATCAGCCTGGATATCGCCCTCGGTATCGGCGGCCTGCCTCGCGGCCGGGTGATCGAGGTTTACGGACCTGAAAGTTCCGGCAAAACGACCCTCGCCCTGCACGCCATCGCCGAGGCCCAGAAGATCGGCGGCACCTGCGCCTTTATCGACGCCGAACATGCCCTTGACCCCATTTACGCCGGCAAGCTCGGCGTCAACATCGACGAAATGCTGATTTCCCAGCCCGACGGCGGTGAACAGGCACTTGAAATTGCCGACACCCTGGTGCGTTCCGGCGCCGTCGACGTGCTGGTCATCGATTCCGTCGCCGCCCTGGTACCCCGGGCCGAGCTGGAAGGCGAGATGGGCGACCACCATGTCGGCCTGCAGGCCCGCCTGATGAGCCAGGCGCTGCGTAAACTGACCGGCTCGGTGTCCAAGTCCAACACCATGATCATCTTCATCAACCAGATCCGCATGAAAATCGGCGTTATGTTCGGCAACCCGGAAACCACCTCCGGCGGCAACGCGCTCAAGTTCTATTCGTCGGTGCGCCTGGAAATTCGCCGTATCGGCGCCATCAAGGACCGGGACGAAATTGTCGGCAACCAGACCCGGGTCAAGGTCGTCAAGAACAAGCTGGCACCCCCGTTCAAGATGGTCGAATTCGATATCATGTATGGCGAAGGCTTCTCGAAACGCGGCGAACTGGTCGATCTTGGCGTTACCGCGGGTATCGTCGAAAAATCCGGCTCGTGGTATTCCTACGGCTCGGAACGCATCGGCCAGGGCCGCGAGAACGCCAAAACATACCTCAAAGAACACCCCGACGTCGCCGACGCCATCGAGGCCGCCATCCGTCAGAACGCCGGCCTGGTTGCCGATACCATGCTCAAGGAACCGGGCGCCGGCAAAGACGATGACCCGGCCACCGATATTGATGGCCTCGGCGACGCCCAGGACGACGTTTTGCCCGAAGCCGGGGAATAACCGACACCCTCTCTCTCTCTGCAATGCCCTCAACTTCGCCTGAGGGGCCGGTCCCCCGAAAGTCCGGCCCCTTTGGTTAAACGCGGTTTTCGTCCCCTGTGGACGGAGCCGCGTTTTTTTTCCGAGGTTCGCCGCAAGGCTTTCAAAAAGCAACGATTCCTGTAGATTAGACCTCATGAAAACCGTTAACGATATCCGCCGGGCGTTTCTCGACTATTTCGCCGCCCATGGCCATAGGGAGGTTGCCTCGAGTCCACTGGTGCCCTTGAACGACCCGACGTTGATGTTCACCAACGCCGGTATGGTGCAGTTCAAGAACGTCTTCACCGGCATCGAGCAGCGCGATTACAACCGGGCCGTGACCTCGCAGAAATGCGTGCGCGCCGGCGGCAAGCATAACGATCTTGAAAACGTCGGTTATACGGCCCGTCACCACACCTTTTTCGAGATGCTGGGCAACTTTTCCTTCGGTGATTACTTCAAGGATATGGCCATCGAACTGGCGTGGAACCTGATCACCAGGGAATTCGGAATCCCTGAGGACAAACTGCTGGTGACCGTCTATGCGGACGACGATCAGGCCTTCGATCTATGGAAAAAAATCGCCGGCCTTTCGGAGAGCCGCATCATCCGCATCCCGACCTCGGATAATTTCTGGTCCATGGGCGATACCGGCCCGTGCGGCCCGTGTTCGGAAATATTCTACGATCACGGTGATCACATCCCCGGCGGCCCCCCCGGTAGCCCGGATGAAGACGGCGACCGGTTTATCGAAATCTGGAATCTGGTGTTCATGCAGTTCGAACAGCTGTCCGTGGATGAACGCATCAGCCTGCCGAAACCGTCCGTCGATACGGGCATGGGCCTGGAGCGCATCGCCGCCGTCATGCAGGGCACCCACGATAACTATGAAACCGACATGATGCAGGCGTTGATCCATGCCTCGGCCGAAGCCTCTAATACGGATGCCGGTGGCGAGCACAAGGTTTCCCACCGGGTCATCGCAGATCACCTGCGGGCGACATCGTTTCTGATCGCCGACGGAGTGCTGCCGTCCAATGAAGGGCGCGGCTATGTGTTGCGCCGCATTATGCGCCGGGCCATGCGCCACGCCCATATGATCGGTGCCACCGATCCGCTGATCTACAAGCTGGTGCCGGCGCTGGTTGCCCAAATGGGCCAGGCCTTCCCGGAATTGGGTCGGGCCGAGGCGCTAATCGCCGAAACCCTGAAGCTCGAGGAAGGGCGCTTCAAGTTGACCCTGGAGCGGGGATTGAAGCTGCTCGACGAGGCGAGCAGTGATTTGCAAGCGGGCGGCGAGTTGGATGGAAAAATCGCATTCAAACTTTACGATACTTACGGCTTCCCCCTCGACCTGACGCAGGATGCCTTGCGCGCCCGGGGCATGAAGGTCGATGAAGACGCCTTCAACGTCGCCATGCAGAACCAGCGCGCCGAAGCCCGTGCCGCGTGGTCCGGTTCCGGCGATGCGGCGACCGAAAAGGTATGGTTTGAAATCCGCGAAGAGTTGGGGGCCACGGAATTTCTTGGCTATGGGGCAAGCAGTGCCGAGGGCAAGGTGCTGGCCCTGGTCTCGGGCGGCAACCGCGTCGATAAGGCTAAAGAGGGCGACACCATCTCGGTGATCGTCAACCAGACTCCCTTTTATGGTGAATCCGGCGGCCAGATGGGCGATGCCGGCATTATATTTTCCGATGGCATGCGCATGACCGTTACCGACACCCAGAAAAAACTCGGGGCCGTGCACGTTCACACGGGAACCCTCGAAAGCGGCAGCCTTAAGGTCGGCGATGACGTTGCTTTAAGCATCGATGGCACGCGCCGCGACCAATTGCGCGCCAACCATTCGGCCACCCACCTGCTGCACGAGGCACTGCGCCGCAAACTCGGCGATCATGTGACCCAGAAAGGCTCGCTGGTCGCCACCGACCGCCTGCGTTTCGATATCAGCCACCCGAAGCCGGTCAGCCCGGACGAAATGGCCGACGTCGAGGCCATGGTCAACGGCCAGATTCGCGCCAATGCCAGCGTCACCACCCTTCTGATGACACCGGACGAGGCCATCGCGGCCGGGGCCATGGCATTGTTCGGCGAGAAATACGGCGACGAAGTGCGCGTCGTATCCATGGGCAGTGAAAACGGTACAAGCTATTCGACCGAGCTGTGCGGCGGCACTCATGTGCGGCGTACCGGCGATATCGGCCTGTTCAAGGTGATCGGTGAAAGCGCCATCGCTTCGGGGGTGCGCCGGATCGAGGCGCTGACCGCCAAGGGCGCTTTCGAATACCTGGAAAACCATGACGCCACCTTGAATCAGGTCGCAGCCTTGCTCAAGGCCCAACCCTCAGAGGTTGCCCAGCGTGTCGGAACGTTGATGGACGAGCGCAAGAAACTGGAACGCGAACTTGCCGAGATGCGCAAGAAACTGGCCGCCGGTAGCGGTGGTGGATCGACGGCGGTGGAGACTCGCGACATCGGCGGCATCACTTTTGCGCCACGCCTGTTGAGCGATATGCCAGCGAAAGAGCTTAAAAGTCTGGCCGACGAGATCAAGTCGCAGATGACTTCCGGCGTCGTTGCCCTGGTATCGATCAGCGATGGCAAGGTGTCCCTGGTCGTCGGTGTTACCGATGATTTGACCGATAAAATCAGCGCCGTCGATCTGGTGCGTGCCGGCTCGGCCGCCGTCGGCGGCAAGGGTGGCGGGGGCAGGCCCGATATGGCCCAGGCCGGTGGCCCCGATGTGGCCAGCGCCGAAGCCGCGCTGGTAGCCATGGAAAAGGCGTTGCCGGGTTAAGGCGTGGCCCCCATTTAAGAGAACAATATGGCGCTATTGAAAAAAATTTTCGGCGAATGGCGAGGCGACTGGCGCCGGCCGGAAGTGTTGCTGGTTCTGATGACACTGGCCATGCCGCTGTCGTTCTCGACCTGGATGGCGCTGCTCAACAACTTTGCTATCGAACGGGCCGCCTTCACCGGTGTCGAGATCGGCATCTTGCAAAGCCTGCGGGAAATTCCCGGCTTTCTGGCATTTGCCGTGGTGTTCCTGCTGTTTTTGGTGCGCGAACAGACCCTGGGCCTGATCTCGTTGCTGATTTTAGGGGTAGGGACGGCGGTAACTGGTCTGTTCCCGTCGGTGCTCGGCCTTTACATCACCACCGTCATCATGTCCCTGGGGTTTCATTATTACGAAACCGTGCGCCAGTCGCTGGTCCTGCAATGGGTCGATAAGAAAGATGCGCCGCAATTCATGGGCCAGTTGATCGCCGTTGGCTCGTTTTCCAGTCTTATTGCCTTTGCCCTGATCTGGTCGGCCCTTGATGTGGGCAAATTCGACATGACCTGGGTTTACATGCTTGGCGGCGGTTTGACCGTTGTCATCGTATTGTTCTGCAAGCTGGCGTTTCCAACTTTTCCGGAAAAGGTCGAGCAGAACCGCAAGTTGTTCCTAAGGCCCCGTTACTGGCTGTTTTACTTGCTGACATTCATGGCCGGGGCGAGGCGGCAGATCTTTGTCGTCTTCGCCGGGTTCCTGATGGTCGAGAAATTCGGCTTCGATGCTGCCGCCATTACCCTGATGTTCCTGGCCAACGGGGCGCTCAATATATTTTTCGCACCATTGATTGGTAAACTTATCGGCCACTGGGGCGAACGCAAGGCGCTGACATTTGAATACATCGGTCTTATATGCGTGTTCTCCGCTTATGCCTTCGTCGATACGGCATGGGTGGCGGTGTTGCTTTACATTGCCGATCACTTGTTCTTCGCCATGGCCATCGCCATCAAGACCTATTTTCAGAAAATTGCCGATCCGGCCGATTTTGCCTCGACCGCCGGTGTCAGCTTTACCATCAATCACATCGCCGCCGTCATTATCCCGGTTCTATTCGGCCTGTTGTGGGTGATCTCACCGTCGTATGTGTTCCTGGCTGGGGCCGGAATGTCCGTGTTGTCGCTGGTGCTGGCGTTGCTGATCCCGGCCGCCCCAAGCCCCGAAAATGTCGCGCTTGTCGGGCCATATCGCACCGCCGTCAGCGAAGCTGCCGAGTAATCCCCTTGCCGCCAGCCGCTGGCCCGCTTAGGCTGGGACTACCGATGGGGGGGATATGGACGTCATTTTTGAACAGTTTCCGCAACTCAAGCAGCTTCAGGGCGTGCTCGAACACCTGCTCCAATGGCTGACCGCCAACGTCTTTGTCCTTGGGTCTCTGGTGCAAATTGTCGGCGTCGGCCTTGCCTTTCTTATCGCCCGCCAGCTTGAGCCACGCATTGAAAACCTGATTGATGCAACCAGCCCGCCGAAGGGTTACGAACGCGCTTTTTATAATGTGACCCGGTTCTTCAAGCCGCAAATAATACCGGTGATCTGGATTATCTTGCTGTGGTTCACGGAACTGGCGGCGGCCAAAGGCGGCTGGTCGTCCCGTGTGATTGAAAGTGCGGTCAGCTTGCTGACGGCATGGATCATCATTCGTCTGGCGTCGTCCTTCGTCGCCGAGCCGGGCTGGTCCAGGGCTATCGCCGCCGCCGCGTGGACAATCGCCGCCCTCAATATCGTCGGCCTGCTTGATCCGACCGTGCAGATACTCGACGGCATGGCAATAACCTTCGGCGAGGTGCGCGTTTCGGTTCTCGGCATTGGCAAAACACTGATTACCCTTGGTGCGCTGTTATGGCTGGCCTCCATCAGCGCAAAACTTTTTGAACGGCGGATAGCAAGGGTATCAGGGATTACGCCCTCGGTGCAGGTGCTGTTTGGCAAGTTGATGAAAATTCTGCTGTTCACCATCGCCTTTGTGATGGCCATGAACAGCGTCGGCATCGACCTAACCGCCTTTGCCGTGTTCTCCGGTGCGGTTGGCCTGGGTATCGGCTTCGGCCTGCAAAAAGTTGTTTCCAACTTGATCAGTGGCGTCATCTTGCTGCTCGACAAATCCGTCAAGCCGGGTGACGTCATCGCTATCGGCGAAACATACGGCTGGATCAATTCCCTGGGCGCGCGTTACGTGTCGGTGATTACCCGCGACGGCACCGAACACCTGATTCCCAACGAGGAGCTTATTTCGCAACGGGTCGAAAACTGGTCCTATAGCAATCAGTTGGTGCGCCAGCGGTTGCCCATCGGAATTTCCTATGAGTCCGATGTCCGCAAAGCGATTGCCCTGTCTATCGAGGCGGCGAAGAAAGAGGAAAGGGTGCTTGATGAACCGGCGCCGGTCTGCCTGCTAAAGGGGTTCGGCGATAATGCCGTCGATCTGGAACTCAGGTTCTGGATCAAGGACCCGCAGAAAGGCTTGGCCAATATCAAAAATAACGTGCTGCTGGAAATTTGGGATCTTTATCGGGACAACGGCATCCAGTTCCCGTTCCCGCAACGTGACCTGCATATCAGGGACACGGTTTCTGTTCGAATGGAAGAATAAGGCTCAGTCGGTGGCGTCGGCGGCCACTTGCATGCGGATTATCTTGTCCGGATCGTCGACAAGGCCGTTGGCGGATTGATCCCCGCGCTTGATCTTGGAGACGAAATTCATACCGCTGGTGACCTGGCCCCAGACGGTGTATTTGCCGTCAAGATGGCGGGCCCGGGCGAACACGATAAAGAACTGGGAATCTGCGCTGTCCGGGTGGTTGGCCCGGGCCATGGACAGGGTGCCGCGAACGTGCGGTTCGTCGGAAAATTCGGCATCCAGGCCAACCCCAGAGCCGCCACTGCCGGTACCGGTGGGATCGCCGGTCTGGGCCATGAAACCAGCGATGACCCGATGGAAAACGATGCCGTCATAAAACTTCTCGCGCACCAGTTCCTTGATGCGCGCCACATGCTTCGGGGCCAGGTCGGGGCGTAGCTGGATGACCACGCGGCCGTCTTTCAGGTCCAGAAAAAGGGTGTTTTCAGGATCGGCGGGTGTTTCGGCGCTGGCTATGGACATAAGGGCGGCGGTCAGGATCGCTATCAGGTTAAAAATACGGGGCATGGATATAATCAATCAAACAGGGCGTCAATGGCGGATTGGTCAAGGCCTGCGCCATCAAGCTGCGGCCCGACGAGAAGTTTTTCGTCATCGGTTTTTTCTTCGCCTTCGACAAGCACCTGATCAACCTCTGACTTGCCCCAAACGTCGATCAGGGCGTTGACCCGCTCTTCAATATAGGTCACCGACTTGACCACCTTGTTGACCCGCTGGCCGGTGATGTCCTGGAATGAGCAGGCCTCGAGGATGGTGTTGCCGCCGTTATCGATCTTATCGAGGAGGGCAATCTGGCCCGCATCGGTCAGCGACTTGCGAAGTGTAGAAACCGCCGAGATGGAACCTTCCGTCGCTTCCATGATGGTATTGGTGGCCTTTTCCGTGGCCTTGACGATGGCATCAAGCTGTTCGCCCATGCTTTCGAACTGGTGTTCTTCATCGGCGGGGCGGCTGATGGCGGCGATTTCCTGGCGGACACGCTGGAGGTACTGGAAAAGACCAGCCAGTTCTTTTTTAAGTTTTTGGGCTTCTAATTCAGGAGACATGACGTTGTTAACCGTTCCTTTTGCTGCCCACCTATGCCCAAGGGGAGCGTTGAAATTCTTAAGCTAGAGCCTTCAATCCTGAGACAATAGGCCAGCATCCAAACAATTCTAGCCAAAATACCATGAATCGCCAGTAATTTAGACTTTTATGGCTCCGTTAATAACTTGTATTTAAGGGAAAATCCACCCTTGCCCGTGATTTTAACCTTTTTGGGACCGGTCACTGCCCGGCATCAAGGCCTTCATGGCGATGGCTTCGATCTTTTTTTTGTCATTGGCCGACATATTGTCGAAAATTTTTGACTGGGCGCGCTGTACTTCTATGGCATTTCGGATCAATTCGGCGCGTTCCGATGAAGCCTCCTTGGCCTCTGGAACGCCAACCGGCTCTGCCTTGTTCTTGGCCTCATCTTTGGCGGTTTTCTTGATCTCACGGATGGTCTGAAGCTTTTCCTTGGCCTGTTTGTCCATAACGATGGACAGCATGGCGTTTGAGAAAAGTTTCTTGATTTTCTTCATGATGTTTGGCCCTGTAGTCGTGTTCCCGGCTTCAATGCCCACCCTTCAAGTAAACGGCAAGCGGGGCTGACGTCGGGGACGCAATAATGCTATAGGGGGCATAATGACGGGGAAAAAGTTTCCAAATTATTTCCACAGACACAAAAACGGCTGAAAATTGAGATTTTAATGGACAATGATCTTCTCAGGCGCCTGTTCGATGGTGCCGTCGCCGCCGCCGACCCGGCCCTGACGTTACCTGGGCACCTGCCGCCCCGGCCATCCGGGCGCACCATCGTCATTGGCGCCGGCAAGGGGGCGGCGAGCATGGCCCGCGCCGTCGAGGATAACTGGTCGGGGGACCTCGAGGGGCTGGTCATTACCCGCTACGGCCATGCCGTGCCTTGCCGCCGCATCGAGGTGGTCGAGGCCGCCCACCCGGTTCCCGATGCCGCCGGTGAAAACGCCGCCGGCCGGATACTGGAGATGGTTTCAGGCCTCGGCGAAGATGATCTGGTGTTGTGCCTTATATCCGGTGGCGGCTCGGCCCTGTTGAGCCGGCCGGCCGCCGGGCTGACTCTGGCGGACAAACAGGCCCTGAATGGCGCGTTGCTCAAATCCGGGGCGACAATTTCGGAAATGAACTGTGTGCGCAAGCATCTGTCGGCGATCAAGGGGGGGCGGCTGGCCGTCGCCGCGGCGCCGGCAAGGGTGGTAACGCTGGCGATTTCCGATGTGCCCGGCGACGATCCGGCGGTGATTGCATCGGGGCCGACGGTCGCCGACCCGACGAGCCTTGGCGATGCCCGGGCGGTTCTTGAAAAATATCGCATAGAGCCGGGCCGGGCGATCGCCGCTGTGCTCGCCGATGGTGGCTCGGAAACACCAAAACCGGGCGACGGGCGCCTTGCCAATACGCAAACAATTTTGATCGCGACACCGCAAATGGCGCTTGAGGCGGCGGCCCGGATCGCCCGAACGGCCGCAATCGAGCCGTTGATCCTGGGTGACAGCATCGAGGGCGAGGCCCGCGTGGTTGCCGCCGAACACGCCGAACTGGCGCTGGGTTATCAGGCTGTCGGGGCAGCGGTGAAACCGCCGTTGGTGCTGCTCTCCGGTGGCGAGACGACGGTAACCGTTGCCGGCAATGGCCGTGGTGGCCGCAATGCGGAATACATGCTGGCCATGGCGATTGCCCTGGACGGGCGGGCGGGTATTTCGGCCATCGCCTGCGATACGGACGGCATCGACGGCAGCGAGGATAACGCCGGTTGTGTGATCGGCCCCGATACCCTGGCCCGGGCCAGGGCCTTGGGTCTGGACGCGGCCGCCATGCTGGCCAATAATGATGCTTACGGGTTCTTTTCGGCCTTGGGCGATCTTGTCATGACCGGGCCGACGCTGACCAACGTCAACGATTTCCGCGCCATTTTGGTGCAATAAAAAGTTAATAGTATTCGTTTAATAACAGGGTGTTATTCACGAATACATTGAAAGCATACAGTCATGAGACGCAGACGCAGGGCAAAGATCATCGCCACCCTCGGCCCGAAAACGTCGAGTGAGGAACAAATATCCGCCCTGTTCAGGGCCGGCGCAGACGTATTCCGGCTGAATTTCAGCCACGGCGCCCATGAAGGCCACAAAGAACGCTACGATATCATCCGTTCGCTGGAACAGCAGTTCAACCGACCGATCGCCATTCTGCTTGATCTGCAGGGGCCGAAGCTGCGACTTGGCGAGTTTGAAAATGGCAGCGCCAAAGTACTTGCCGGCAATCCATTTCGCCTTGAGCTGAACAATACAAAAGGCAACGACGTCAGCGCTTCGCTACCCCACCCTGAAATTTTTGCCGCCCTGAAGCCGGAAATGAATTTGTTGCTGGATGACGGCAAGGTGGCACTGAAAGTCGTTCGCTGCGGCGCGGATTTTGCCGAAACCATGGTCATCAACGGCGGTGTGTTATCCGATCACAAGGGTGTCAACGTGCCGAGTGCCATTCTGGACCTGTCGCCGATTACCGAAAAGGATCGCATCGACCTGAAATATGGCCTCGATCTTGGCGTCGATTGGGTGGCGCTGTCATTTGTGCAGCGCCCGGAAGACATTATCGAGGCTAAAAAACTGATCGAAGGCCGGGCCGGGATCATGGCGAAACTGGAAAAGCCGTCGGCCATCGAACACCTGGACGAAATTGTCGAACTGTCTGATGCGCTGATGGTGGCGCGTGGCGATCTGGGTGTTGAATTGCCGCCGGAAGATGTGCCGGCCGTGCAAAAGCAGATCATTTACGCCTGCCGGGGGGCCGGCAAGCCGGTCGTTGTCGCTACACAGATGCTCGAGTCCATGATTCATGCACCGACCCCGACACGGGCCGAGGCGTCCGACGTCGCCACCGCCATTTATGATGGCGCCGATGCGGTGATGCTGTCAGCGGAAACTGCCGTTGGCGACTATCCGATGGAAAGCGTGGCGATGATGGACCGCATTATCAACCGGGTTGAGGTCGATCCGATTTATCGCAAGATCACCAACGCCGAGCGCCGGGAGCCGGAAAATACGGCCGCCGACGCCATTTCGGCGGCGGCCCGGCAGACAGCGCAAACCGTGTCGGCGACCGTCATCGTCACCTTCAGTTCATCCGGTTCGACGACCATGCGCGCCGCCCGTGAGCGTCCGAATGTTCCCATCCTGGGGCTGACACCGAATCCCTCTACGGCGCGCAAACTGGCCCTGGCGTGGGGCGTTCATTCTGTTTTGACGCCGGACCTGACCAGCTTTACGGAAATGGTCAATATCGCCCTCGAGGTGGCGAAGATGGAAGAATTCGCCGTCAAGGGCGATGCGATCGTGGTCACGGCCGGGGTTCCTTTTGGCACTCCGGGCGCCACCAACATTCTCAGAATAGCCTGGGCTGAATGAGGTCTTTGGGCGGAATCATTTTATGATCGGTGATCTGTTTTCCATCATTGCGCCGGTATTCATCTGCGCCGGCATTGGCTTTATCTGGGCCAGGCAAGATCACCCCTATGACACAAACCTGGTCACCACCCTGGTGACCAATATCGGTGCGCCGTGCCTGGTGTTTTATACGCTGGTTGACGTCAAGATCGACATCGAAGCGTTCTCGACCATGGCGATGGCTTCGATCGCGGCGACCGCTCTCTTTGGTATCATCAGTGCCGTTATCATCAAGGCCCTTGGCGCCAATTTGCGCACCTTTGTGCCGTCCATGATGTTCACCAACTGTGGCAATATGGGCTTGCCACTTTCGCTGCTGGCCTTTGGCGATCCCGGGCTGGCGCTAGCGATCGTGTTTTTTATGGTTTCCGCCGTCGGCCAGTTCACCATCGGCATGGCTATGGCGTCGGGGCATATGTCGCCGGAAAAGTTGGCCCGGATGCCGCTTTTGTACGCCGTCGCTGCCGGACTGGCGGTCATCGTTACCGGTTACAGGCCACCCGATGTGTTTATTAACACGACCAACCTTCTGGGCGGCATGACCATTCCGCTGATGCTGATCACGCTAGGCATTTCACTGGCAAAGCTGAAGGTCGCAAGCTTTGGCCGCAGTATCGGATTTTCCGTTTTGCGGCTGGTGATGGGGGTTGCCGTCGGTGTTGTGCTGGCCGATCTGTTCGGGTTCACGGGCGTTGAGCGTGGGGTGCTGATTTTGCAATCGGCCATGCCGGTCGCCGTTTTCAACTATCTGTTCGCCGTGCGTTATGACCGGGCCCCGGAAGAAGTCGCCGGCATGGTCGTCATTTCAACGGCCCTGTCATTCGCAACCCTGCCGGCGTTGCTGTGGTTTGTTCTTTAGTCGATTAATCGAAATACTTGTCGAATTCGAACCAGAAAATGGTGAACACCATCAGGAACATGATGAATTCGATCAGGGTGATGACCATCAGCAAATTGGAAATGCGCCGGGCCATCGGTCGCATGGATTGCCAGACCGTACACATATACCAGCGCCAGCCGGGAACCCACGACCACTTCTGCCACAGGTAGATATAACGGTGCAGGTCGCGGCCCCACTGGACCAGGCTTTTATCGACTTCGTCGATACGGGCCTCACGCTCCTGTTTGGTGGTGCCAGAGTATTCATCGGTCACGACCAGATGGGCGGTGCCGTCCGTTTGTGGTTGGATGGCAAACCGGGTCGCCGTTTTCAGGCCCGTATCGTAAGTAATCCGGATGCCGCCTTCCTCAGCGGTGACCGTTAAGACGGTCTCTATTTCGCGGCCGTTACTCAGGTTCTTGGCCTTCATGCGGTAAGTATGGGCACCGGTTTGTTCGAACTCTAGAAACTCCATCTGCGAGTTAATGCGCAGCAGACGCTGAGGATTTTCCATGAAACCGGTAAGCCAGCCGGCATCGAACGGCGTCGTGATGGTGACCCAGGCGGCGTCCTGGTCTTCCGGGGGTAATTCGTCGTTCATGGGTGAGGCACGATCATCAGGCGGGCCTTAAGGCCGCGGGCAAGGGTATCGAGCACCATGCGCGAGCGATAGCCGGTCAAGCCTTTTGGCCTGGGGGCGCCAATTACCACCATGTCATAATTATCCAAGTTGCAGGCGTCGATCAGGCATTCGGCAGGTTTACCGACACGCACGTCACTTTCGCACGTCACGCCTTTTTCCTCGGCGGCTTCGTGAAGGCGCCTAACTTCCTCGGCGGCCTCGTTGGCCAGTTGGTTTTCCACATAGCTGCCGAAGCGGATTTGCGAAACCGCGTTATTGAGCCAGTCATCGCCCATCATGCCTTTCCAGAAATCTGGCACCACAAACAAATGGAACAGGGCGGCGCCACTTTCGGCGGCCAGCCCGACGGCGGCCTCTTCGGCGGCCCGGCCCCCCGGCGTACCGTGGCTGGCGATGATGATCTTTGACATTTTCATTGGCTCTTTTTTAGCACAAACAGAAAAGGAAAACCCGGCGCTTTTCAGGGCGCCGGGTTTGCCGTTAGGTCAGATCTTGACGATCAGAACATTATATAGACGCCAAGGGCGATTGCCATTGCACAAAGAAGTGCGATGAAGTCCTCGCGGCGGTCGCTGGTAAAGAGTGACAGCGCCGAACCCCGATGGAACTTGGCACCGGCTTCTTCCTGAAGGTCGATGTCTTGAGAGTCAGTCATTTTTCATACTCCCCTTAAATGGTTTCATGAACAAACAGGACGATCACGATCAGCGACAGCACGGCTTTGGCCGTGCCGACGATGCCGCCAATCACAAGGGGGGCACCGCCCGCCTGTTTCATAGACGCAATCGTGATCTGCATACCCAGTCCGGTCAGGCCAAAGGCGAAGAGAAGCGTGATCCACTGCCGGAACTTGGCTATCTTCTTGGCCGTATGGCGGACCGCCTTGGTCGCTTTGCTGACGATCTTGTTGGCGTCCTTGGACAGGACCTTGGCGTTGTGCATGCCGCGCAGGGCCGTCTCGATGTCGATGGACATGACCTTCCTGTTTTCCAACAGGCTGGCCAGGGCCGCCTTCTGGTCGTCACGCTGAACATTGCCGGCTTCTGCCGCCAGGGTTGCTACCTGCTCGTCCTTGAGCATTTTCTCAGCCTTGATG
Source organism: Rhodospirillaceae bacterium (assembly GCA_013204045.1). Taxonomy (GTDB): domain Bacteria; phylum Pseudomonadota; class Alphaproteobacteria; order Rhodospirillales; family JABHCV01; genus JABMOQ01. The sequence goes on from JABMOQ010000017.1 coordinate 32,808, forward strand.
TTGTTGTCGAAGTATTTACCCTTGTAGTGGTGGGCCGGCGCGAACACGCCGGTCGATGACAGGGCAAACATCAGGATAAAGCCCAACACGAAGACCGGGAACTTCTCGAAGATGACAGAGCCGACGTTGACCTTGGCGCCGCCTTGCTCGCCTTCATGCTTGACGTACCAAACGGCTAGCCACAACACGATGATCGGCAGGAACAACACCCGGGTGATATTGAAAATTTCGGCCACCTTCAGGGTTTCGATGCCGTCCGGCTGATACGCCAGAGCCGCACCGGCGACCTGCGCCGAATTAAGGATACCCGTACCGGCCCAGGCACCGAACTGAATATGTCCGAGGCCAAGGATGTGCCCGACAACCGGGAAAATGAACATGCAGCCGACGCCCCAGATCAGGATGGTGCCGATGGTGTAAGCGATTTCCGCAGACTTGGCCTGCACCACCGGAGCCGCGGCCACGGTCGCCGAAACGCCGCACACGCCCATACCGGCCGATAGCACCCCACCCATGGAATTAGGGATATTCTTCATGCGGCCCAGTGCCAGAGTCATACCGACGGAACCAAGGACGAAGAAGCCGACCATCATCGCCGACAACTTACCCAGCGACTGCAATTCGGCCAGACTGTAAAGGGTGCCCAGCAGGATAACACCTGTCTTCAGGCCAAGGCGCGACAGACGTACACCGTTCTGGGCCCATTCGGGGATGCCGAAGGCGTTGACGATGATCATACCGGCGAGGATGCCGATAACCACATAGTTGAGGCCCAGCACATCATGCAGGTACTTGCCACCCATCACCGGACCCATCGCCTTACTGGCCACGGCGACCAGCGGCGCGCCGTACCAGCGTACCAGCATCGCCACAATCAGAATGAAAATAGCCCCGGCGACCGCAGACAGGTAGTAGTCGGCATTGCCTTCTTCGTGTGAGCCGAACAGGTGCCAGACGCCGATTAGGACACTAATGCCGCCGAAGGCGTAACCCATGCCGACCATTTCGCCGACATACTTCTTGTTTTTAAAGAAGCCGATGATTCCGTCCATGGAACCTGAGTCAGCCATGAAGGCGATGACGCAGAAAATAATACCCATGATCAGAAGAGCCGGATGTTTTTTGGTGTAAACCATCTTGTTTCCTTCCCCTCAATTAACCCTTAAGTGGGCGACCTTAAACACAGTGACACTTCACTGACCGCCCTTGAATGACTCGATGCACGTTGCGTTTCTA
>JABMOQ010000104.1 GCA_013204045.1 Rhodospirillaceae bacterium
AAGGTGCTTTATGGCGCCGGCGGTGGCCTCGTTGGCCGTGCTGCGCCAGCCCAAAATGAGGTCCGCTTTAGTCCCTAAAAACAGACATTCCAGAGATTAATGTCCGTTAAGCGCAGAAAAACGGCCACCTTCGGGATATGATTGGTACGTCTGTTTCTAGCCAATTGCAGACAAGTAGCAATTTACAAATCCATACCTCAGATACAGTATGAATTCTCATAAATCACCATAGGAACAGGTATTTGTCTTCATCCGATAAACCCAAACAATCTTCCTTGGAATTTAGTATGGGACTGTTTGAGCGCTGGCTATCGATATGGGTTGGCACAGCGATTGTTTTGGGAATTGGATTGGGCAGGTGGCTGCCTGATTTGTTCCAGTTACTGGCGACCCTTGAATATGCAAACGTAAACTTTATCGTCGCTATTCTTATCTGGGTAATGATCTATCCAATGATGGTGAATGTTGACTTTGCCAGCCTTACCCATATCGGTGAGCGGCCTAAAGGGCTTGTCATCACATTAACCGTAAACTGGCTAATCAAACCCTTCACCATGGCAGCATTAGCTGTATTGTTCTTTGACTTCGTGTTCAGAGATTTGATTAATCCTGAGGATGCTAAACAATATATTGCGGGATTGATCTTGCTTGGTGCTGCGCCCTGTACTGCGATGGTGTTCGTATGGAGCCAACTCACAAAAGGCGATGCAACATATACGTTGGTTCAAGTATCAATGAACGATGTCATTATGATATTCGCTTTCGCCCCAATTGTTGCATTTCTGCTGGGCGTTACTGACATTTCCGTTCCTTGGGAAACGCTTCTGACTTCCGTTTCTATGTATGTCGTCGTTCCGCTCATCGCGGGTGTTGTAACACGGAAGGTTATTAATCAAAGTTCGGCTCTTAGCATCGAAAATTTCACCGCGAAACTGAAACCATTTTCTATCCTTGGGTTGTTAACGACAGTCATTATTCTATTTGGGTTTCAAGGTGGTGTGATTATCGACAAGCCGCTCCTTATACTTCTGATTGCTATCCCGCTCATCATTCAGAGTTACGGAATATTTGTCGGGACTTATTTTGCTGCTTGGATATGGAAAGTCCCTTACAACGTCGCAGCGCCCTGTGCATTGATTGGAACCTCAAATTTCTTTGAATTAGCAGTTGCGGTTGCTATTAGCTTATTCGGACTACATTCCGGGGCGGCCTTGGCTACTGTAGTAGGTGTGCTTGTGGAGGTGCCTGTGATGCTATCGTTAGTTGGGTTTGCCAACAAAACTCAAAAATATTTTGATACTTAAGCGATGTCGGCTCAACAGCCTCAGCCAGAAGTGGACATCAACATGACCAAGGACCTGAGGGAAGTTGGCGACATACTGGGCATCCAGATCCACGACCACATCGTGGCGAGCAAAAGCGCAAACATCTCGTTTAACACGTTGGGGGTGTTGTAGGATATTACGGCTAAAAATATTGAAGTAAGTAGGTGTTTTTGCCATAATTAGGCAATGTAATCGTGAGTAACTGAAAGGGTAATTTGTGATTGTCGTTGTACCCCAGTTGGCTGGTGAAGCCCGCTTAGCAGCATAACTATATTCGTCGATCAATAATATTGATTGACCGTTTCCCACCAGCCAAATGCTAGATCCTGCTGTCGCAAGCGATAGAGGGCTGGCGCGTTTATTGTTTCCTGTGCACACGCCTATGGCGTCGCGCAAAGCTGGTGTATGACCAATGACATTTAATATTTCCGAACTCACCGATTTTGGCTGGAATGCCTTTTTCACCTCTCAACTTGAAGCCGACGATTTCGCCCTAACGATCCCTGCAAGGGTGATGGCGGTCCATCGTGGTGCCATACAGATCGCTGGCCCCAACATCGACACATCGATTCCCACATACATTGCCAACGATGAAGATGAAGAATCCTTCGCCACTGTGGGCGATTGGCTGTTGCTTGAACGTGAGACGTTTCGACCTCAGCGGCTTTTAAGGCGCAAGTGCCTGTTCAAGCGCAGGGCAGCAGGAACTGGGCGAAAATTGCAGCTCATCGCGGCAAACATCGACACTCTATTTATCGTCACGTCTTGCAATCAAGACTTCAACATCGCAAGGCTTGAACGCTATTTAGCACTGTCGCAGGAGGCTTGCGTCACGCCCGTGATCGTCCTTACCAAAGCCGATTTGACACTTAAAACAGATGAATATGTCAGAGCAGCCGCCAAGCTTCTGCCAAACCTGATGATTGAGGCACTGGATGCACGCAGTGAAAACAGCGCCGCCCATCTCGCCCCCTGGTGCGCACGCGGACAAACCGTTGCACTCGTTGGTTCCTCAGGCGTTGGAAAATCAACGCTGATCAACACGTTAACCGGCATTACCCACATCGTAACTCATGGCATTCGGGAAGATGATGCCAAAGGACGGCACACGACCACCGGTAGCGTGCTTCATCGCCTACCCGCGGGAGGTTGGCTTTTGGACACCCCCGGCATGCGTGAATTACAACTGACCGACGTACGTTCTGGCCTTGATGAAGTGTTTGCCGACATTGTCACCCTGGCAGAGTCTTGCCGCTTTAACAGCTGTCAACACGAAACCGAACCTGACTGCGCAGTTCAAGAGGCTATTTTATTGGGGAACCTTGACGCAGACCGCTTAAAACGATGGCGTAAACTCGTCGCAGAAGAAGCTTACAACACCGAAAGTCTCGCAGAACGCAGGTCACGGGATAAGGCTTTTGGAAAAATGGTCAAGCGCGTCATGAAAGACAAAAAGCAATGGCAAAAAGACTGAGGATGCGGTTTCGTCAAAAGCATGGCCCGCTGCTTCCCATGACAACCTATCTTTTGACCGACACCCCACAAACCTATGAGGTCCGCTCAGGGCCATAAGCGGACCTCAGAAGGCCTCCCGGATATTGTCTGCTCTGCGGGTCACCGGGGAGGAAGCGGTAAACGATCCTTGACATTTACCTAAATTAGGACTATTATCCCCTTTCGCTCTTTGCCCTGCTCTTTGCCATTGTCTATATGAAAACCCCCGCCCGTTCTGCCTGCAGGCATCGGGGCGGCGTCATCGGGGGCGCCCATAGGGCCCTTCCCGCGCCCCGGCCAAAATACAGGCCCATTGATTCCAAAGGGAAAAATGGCTTTGTTTTTTCATTTTTTTTTAGTTGATGGCGCTGAGCTTCCGTTCTTTCAGGCGTTCCCGATAGGCCGCCATGAAGGACTGGAAGTTCTCCACATCGGCGACCTTGCCGGCGATCGAGCGATAGCTGATCAGGCCCAGGGTTTCCGGGCTGGCGATCAGCTGGAAGGCATCGCGGAAAGGCCCCTGCTCCATGGCCACCCCATAATCGCGCATCAGCCGGTCGATGCCGCGTTCGTCCCTGGCCAGGGTCTCGGCGATGGCCAGGTTAAGAATATGGCGGCCCACCAAATCGTTAACGGGCTGGTCCGGTCGGGCGCCGAGCAACCGGATCAGGCGGCGCAGGGTTTGCCCCGCCTGTACCCAGTCTTTATCGCCCCAGAAAATTTCCGTGCGCAGCAGCTCGGCGTCGATGCTTTTGTCCTTGTCCAGCAGGGCCAGGGCTTCTTCGTTGCTGTACAGTCCTATCAGGGCACGGGCCCTGAGGTGGCGGCGCTGCTGGATCAACTCCTCGGGCAATCCTTCGCCTTCCGAGCCGTCAAGGGCTCCAATTGCCTCGTCGTATTCAAGGGCGATGATGTGAATAAGCGCCAGCTGCGTGCCGACCCGTGATTTTTCCAACCCTTCCAGGCGGAATTCGACCTGGCCTTGTAATAGGCGCGTCGCCCGGTCAAGGAGATCCACATCGACCAGCCGGTCGGCCAGCTTGCGGATCATCTCGTCGCCCTTTTCGCCGGGCGGCGTCAATTCCTTGAATTCGTCGTAAAGGGCGATGGCGGTGACCGGAGAAAGCTCATCGGCCACGTCATCCAGATAGAGCGAATCGAAGGCTTCCGTCATCTGCTGGGTGACGTCCGGTGCTTCCTCGTAGTCGCGGAAATGAGTCGCCGCCTGGCGCAGGGTGCGTAGGCCGTTGCGATAATCGCCGATATCAATGTAAAGCGTTCCCAGGCGGCGCAGAAGGTTGAATTCGAACGCATCGCCGCGCCACGCGAAGCGCAGTTTCTCAAGTTCTTCGGCGGCCTCTCTTTTGCTGATTTTTTTCAGCTTCAAAAGCAGCTCGGTCCGGGCGATGGCTGCCTTGGCCCGGCTTGGCCGGTGCGGCCCTTCCTGGACCACTTCCCACATACCAACGGCGCCGTCAAAATCGCCGGACAGCTCCTTGAGCCGGCCATCCACGAATTCCAGCTGGTTTAGCTGCGCCGCATTTGGCTCTATGGCGCGCACGGTTTCCATATAGCGGGTCGCCTGTTTGATGTCGCCAAGTTCGATGGCCGCTTCGGCGATAAGGGTGTTAAGGGGAATTTTAAGGGGGTTCGGATAGGGCCGCGTTATGGCCCCGGTGCGCCTGAGGTCCGGTGCTGCTCCGAACAGGTCGCCGCCATAGGCGCGCAGGACGGCACGCCAGAATCGGGCCTCGTCATTGTCGTCAAGGAGTGGATTGGAAAAATCTTCGGCGGACTCGGCCAAACGCCCCATAAGAAGGTTCGAGGCGCCGCGGATGCCAAGGAATTCCTTATCCTCGACGATTTCCGGGCGGCTTTCGGCGATGATCTCCATAACCCCCAGGGCCTCGGCCGCGAAGCCGTTGGAGAAATAAACCCGGACCAGGTCCATGCGGGCCTTTTCCTTGTTCGCCTTGGAAGCGACGGCGGCGGCCATTTCGTAACGTCGCTTGTTATTATTAAAGGTAATGAAATCCGTCTGGCGCCATTTTTCGAAATCAAAGATGCGGGTTAAAGAGCGCATCAACGAGCCCAGGCCGAGACCGAGATCGGCGGTCAGGTTGGCGGTGACCGAAGACAGTTGCAGCCCTGAGGCGCTTGTCAATTCGACCCCCTGGCGCAGGGGCCGCACCCGCAAATCGTCGCTGGTCGGCTGGATCACCAGCCCCTGGCTGCTCGGCAGGATATGGGCCTGGGGATATTCATAGGCGTTGGCGATGCCGTAGCCGAGCGGGATCACCGGCACCACGATCAGGCTGTCGCCGACTTCCGGGTCGGTAAAGGCGATGGCATTGCCCGGCTCGGTAACCGGCAGGAACAATCGTGCGCCAATCGGCGAATTGGGTTGCGGGGTCGCCTCGATGGCCGTTTTCGGGCCTTCCGGTTGCTGGCGAAATTCAAGAATCCAGGCCAGTCCGGCGCGCCTGAGATTCGGGTTGATGCCCGTGACCGTAACCATCCTGAGGATGGTGGCGCGGGAGCTGGGAATCTGTTCGATGTAGCGAATGACATTGCCACCGGCCTTGCGCAGGGCCGCCACATTCATTTTCGCTGCCTTGTCGAATATGACCCACAGGTAGCCGACGCGCCGGAACACGGCAGCCGCCACCGGCTCGTCCCAGTCGATCTTGATGCCGATGGCCTTGATCTCGCCCGTCGGTGCCGGTGTATTGGCAAGCTGTGCCGCCGGCGACGTCTCCTGAGACGGGGGCTTGGCCGTTGTCAGTCGGCTGCCACCGCCATCCTGGGCCACGGCCTTCTTGGTCAGGGCCGCAGCATCCCCGGTGGGCGTCGCCTCCGGTGCTGTGCGGGCCGGCGGTGTCAGGGCGGTCGGTTTACCGGCCTGTTCGACCGGTTGATCCGGGGTCGGCTCTGAGGCCGATTCAGAAGATTGTTCAGGGTCCTGTTCGGGAGCTTGTTCGGAGGTCTGGGATGTCGGCGGGATCGCGGCCGGTTCGACGGGGGCTGCCGGCATTGCCGCGGGGGCCGGTTGTTCGGGCGGCTTTTTGGGTTCATTGGTGGCCTGTTGCTCGGCAGCGGCAGGGGCCGGGGCTGGGGCGGCCTCCGTCGGCTTCATGACGTCGACGACAACCTTGGGGCCGGATATGAAGTGCTTTATTTTGGACGTTTCCGGCACCATCAGGGTGACCGTCAGGCCACCATCGCCGATGCTGGAACGGGCGCCGGAAATCAGCTTCGGTGGTTTTTTCTGCAAGGGTCCAAGATCCACATCGGCGGCCTGGTCAAAGCTGATGACCGCCTCGCCGCCGTTCTGGCTGAGGGTGTAGTCGACCTTGCCGGGCCAGTCGAAGACGATGCGGGTATAGCCTTCGTGAACGCCTGTACGGACCTTGATCCGGGTTGCGGTGAAGGCGGTTTGTGGTTTTTTGTCCTCCGTTTCCGCCTGGGCTGGTTTCGGGGCCGGGGCCTGTGACGCCTGGCCGATGATATCGACGATGGCGGCGGCCCCCATATTGAAACTGCGGATCTGAAAATCGCCGCGCAAATTGAAGATGACGCTGCGCCCGTCAGCCCCCGCCGTCGCACCGGCAAGATATCCTGCCAGCGCCTGCACCACGCCATCATAAGAAGCCTCTATTGGGCCATTGAAGCGAACCGTCAGGCGGCGTCCTTGGGTGCTGGCCGTAAACGATACCGGTGATGACCGGTTGAATACAATACGTCCATAGCCCTTTTGCGGAGATGCCTGGACCTCGACCGGTTCGGCGGTTGCGGTGGCCGACAGAAAAGCCGCCAACAACACGTTCATGAAAAGGATTTTGAAATATGTACGCATCAGAATTCACCGACCGTCGGGAAGACAACCACATCGACCCGGCGCGCTAACGCCCGGCGGCTCTGTTCGGGCATATCCGGCAGGTCATTATAACCGCTGTCAGCATATCCGAAGGCGACAATATCTTCCGTGTACCCGGATCGACGAATGGAATTGGCGACTGCTGCGGCGCGCGCTATGGAAAGTTCCCAGTTCGATGCAAAGCCGCTGCCGACAGGCGCATCAGGATCCGTATGGCCGTTGATGCCTACCCGGTTACCGATATTGCGAAGAACCCCACCCAGATTGAACAGGGCGCGTCTGGCCTTTTCTTCAAGTACCGCCTTGCCGGGCTGGAACATCAAATCACCGGGAAGGGCGATGACCAAGCGGTCTTCAAGTCGCATCAATATGCCATTCTTTAGCAATTCATCCTGGGCTACGGATTCTTCAAGTACCGCCGCCAGATAATCAAGATTAATGGCACGCTTGCGGAATAATGTCGCGATGTTAAAGCTGGAAGTTGCCGCCGATTCCGCTTTCGTGCTCGAGGGATTAAGACTCTGCGACAGCGCATCAATGACATCGTTCCAGCGATCAACCTTGATACTCGACATCGAAAACATCAGGACGAAGAACGTCAGCATCAAAGACACAAGATCAGTGAACGTGATCATCCAGGCCACGCCCTGCTTGGTCTCCATACGAATGTCGTCTTCGTCGTCCATGAATACGTTGCCTAGTTTTTTTCGCCGTTTTTTGTTTCAATAAATTTGAGCTGCGCTTCATCGATATCACGGATATAGAACCAGATGCTGATCTCCTTGGGATCGCCATGTTTGATGCCTATGGCAACGCTATCCGGCGGAGCCCCGCGGCCTAGCATTTCTCTTGCAAAAACGCCTGCTCTTGCAATTTCAAGCGTCTCGCCGATGGGTAGACTTTTGCCCACCGCATAAGCTGTGCCGATAATAAATTCCATGTCATAGCGGAACCCGGTTGGTCGGCTACTCAGCGAGGCGACGATACGATCCAGCAGTGGCTGGTTCGAAGGTCGTATATCAGCCTTATCCGTCTCGAACAGAATATCTGAATTAAGTTTTACGCGCATCAGGCGACCGGGCTGAATAACATCCACCTTGGTGACCTGAATCGTTGTCGAGAAAATTTGAGTTACTTCCTGCTGGAATTGCTGTCCGGCTAGAACTTCACCATCGGATCCGGAAACCGCCGTCAACTGAAGGCTGGGAGGCAATATTGTCGTAAAGGTGGAAGACAGGCTATCCATGGCCGCCTGGGATTTAACCTCTTCAACGGTCGAAATGCTGACTAAAAGGATGAAAAATGCAAGAACCAGAAGGTACAACGCCAGGAACAAGGCAATGCTGCTCCCACCATGGCCTTCCGTCGGATCGTGAAACTCTTCCTGAGCGGACATATGTGTTTAATCAAAACCTGCCAATAATGCGTCAATCTCCGCCTGGGATGTTGCCTTATCCGAACTCTGCGGTCCGTTAAGGAGGTCTTCGTCGCTTAGTACTTTTTTGTCTTTCTTCGTTATGGTTTTCTTTTTCACAGGACGGCCATCACCGAAGGCATTTAGAAGGCCGTCAATTTTTTCTTCAATCTCCTTGAGCGTGCTGACCACCTTGGTGATACGTTGACCAGTGATATCTTGAAAGCCGCAGGCCTCGTATATATTGGTCGTCGCAGTCATCAGGGAAGCGGCAGCCTTTCCGTCAAGGCCAGACATGGTTTCTTCGATAATTTCTGTGGCGTCCATGATGGCATTGGTGGCATCTGCCGTCGCTTCGATGATGGCATCGAGCTCGTCAGAAGCTGTCGGCAGGAAATCATCCTTTACCTCGTCAGGGCGCAGGGAAAATATCTCTTTCTTGGCATTTTGGATATATTTGGCGAGCTCTTCCAGTTCGCCAAAAAGGCTCTCCTTGCTGGGAGCAGAGCCTTTCGACCCCTTCATTACCTTATCGACGACCTTTACCGCCTTACGTGTTTTGACTGGAACCCTGGCGACAGCTTTCTTTTTCTTTGGTGTTTTTTTAGCCTTAGGCTTGCGGGTTGGCATTAGGTGCTCCCCTAGAATTCACCAAGCACGCTAACAAGCTTGGACTTCAGGGTCTCCGCATTAAAGGGCTTAACAATATAGTTGGAAACACCGGCTTCCTTGGCAGCAATCACGTTTTCAGACTTACTCTCGGCCGTGATCATAATGAACGGCAGGTGTTTCAGGGTATCGTCTTTACGCACATCCCGCAGTAGTTCGATCCCGGTCATCGGTTCCATATTCCAGTCGGATATGACCAACCCAAATTTATCGCCGCGCAGCTTCTCAAGTGCCATAGTCCCGTCTGTGGCATCTTCAACATTTTCAAAATGCAACTGCTTGAGGAGATTTCGAAGAATCCTGAGCATCGTATTGTAATCGTCCACGATCAGGACTTTCATATTCATATCAACAGCCATTTAATCTCTCCATTCTGGCTTCTCCAGGGTTCAAATAAACAAAAATACAATGCCCCGGATTCTCCCCTAACTCATTGGGTATATTAGTTAAGACAAGGAAGCTGCGTTCGCAACCTTTTTTCGGTCAGCCACCAGCATTTAGTGCCTCATTCGGTAAATTCCTAAGCCTTGATAATTCAACGGTAATTTCGGTTGCTTTCGCCGGATTCATTTTTGCCATGATTGGCGCCAACTTGCGTTCATTCATGCGTTCGGTGACAAGAAGCAGGGTATCCATTTCCAATTCCTCGAAAATACGTGCAGCATCTTTTGGTTTCATATTTTCATAAATTTTAACCAGGCTCTGAATCTTGGCAACTTGCTGTTCATCGTAAGTTTTTATGAGTTTTTCGATCGTATTCTGAAAATTCTTCAGTTCCGCAATCTTGTTCTCGATCCTGTCTTCTGCCGCCGTCAGAAGACCTTCGCGCATTGCCATTTCTTTTTCACGGTCTTCCAGATTCTCGCGACGATCAGCAAGACGTTGCAGAAGATCGATTTCGGCCTGGGTCAACAGTGTCGGGTCATTGGTAACGATACGCGAGACCGTTTCAGGGTCTTCTTCAGGCTCGTCCATGATATTCTTCCCGGCGGCCACAGCGTCGGTATTTTCACCGGCAACCGGATCGGCAGGCATGCCATCCGCAGGCGGAGTCGTCGTCCCCTGAGCCTTGGCCGACGAAACCGAAATGCTCTCCGACATTGCCGCCCTGCCGCTGGAAAGGTTATCGACCTTGTCCCAGATGTTGCCGAGCTTGATCGTCAGCATCAGGACAGATGCAAATATCACAGTCGGTATAAAACGGAGCTTCATCGTCATTTATAAGTATCGTCCTTCTTGCTGTCCCGTCTTGCCTCAATCGAAAGTGCCCTAACGAACGGAACGCAAAGCTTCTATCAATTCTTTTTCGGCGCGCAATCTTTCCGCGTCGTTGTTTTCATCGCCCAAACCATCATCCTTCATACCGAAGGTGCTGTTGCCCCTGAAGGCATCGCCGATGGTTTCAATACCAATTGGTTCCACGGGTCTCTTGGCCGCGCTTCGCGGCGCCATGTCTACTTCCCCGCGAGAACTACGAACGGCATTTTCCAGACGATCAGCAGCAGATGTGCCGCGATCTATCAGAAAAGCCAAATCATCGTTCAACGCTTGAGCTTTTTCAATTCTGTTCTGCAAATCGGTTGTCGTCGCCTTCAGGCGCTGGATGCTATCATCGGCCCGGCTTGTGGAGTCTCCGAAAGTGGTCGCCAGCCGTTCAAGCTCTTCTTTATGGCGGCGCAGACTTCCAAGCCTTTTGTTAAGCACAGCGGCATAGCCGATGGTAGCCACCAGCAATACGGCTATGAGAATATCCAGTCCCAACGATAACGTCACGCTTCGTCCCCTCCATCACTGATAAGGCGGTCTTCAATACGAATGGCTATTTGCTCGCCGCGCCGTCCCATCGATCCCGTATACAGATCCAAGTCGCCGCAGCTTAACCGCACCTGAGATGTCGGCGTTGCGCTCAGCATGATTTGCGATCCTACTTTGAGAGCAAAAACTTCACTTAGCTTCATCGTCATCTTGTCGAGAACTGCCTCCAACTCTACGTCAGTCAACCACAATTCTTCGGCCAAGTGCGTTTCCCAAATTGAGTCACGACCGAACTTCTCGCCCATAAACATCTGCAATAGAAGCTCACGAACCGGCTCCAGTGTAGCATATGGCAACAGCATTTCCAGCCGACCGCCACGATCTTCCATGTCGATCCTCAGGCGGATCACGATTGCCGCGTTTGAAGGCCTTGATATTGTTGCAAATCGCGGGTTCGTTTCCAGTCTGTCGAAGCGGAAAGTCACCGGGCTGAGGGGCTCGAAAGCAGCCGAGAGATCCCCAAGCATGACATGAACCATACGTTCAACGAGACTGCGCTCAATGGTCGTATATGGGCGGCCTTCAATGCGCATGGCAGCCGTGCCTCGGCGTCCGCCTAGAAGCACATCAACGATTGAATAGATCAGGGATGAATCGACTGTTATGAGGCCATAGTTATCCCATTCTTCCGCCTTAAATACGCTCAGCATGGCCGGCAGAGGAATCGAGTTTAGGTAATCGCCAAAACGAATGGAGGCGATGTTATCAAGAGAAACCTCCACATTATCGGAGGTGAAATTGCGCAAGCTAGTCGACATCAGACGCACCAACCGGTCGAATACGACTTCCAGCATCGGCAGGCGCTCGTAGGATACGAGCGCGCTGTTTAAAATGGCCTGTATGCCCGACTTTTCAATACCTTCGTCGTGTTCGTCGTCAAACCCCAACAGGCTGTCAATTTCGTCCTGGTTAAGGACGCGGGTCGACTGTCCGGCCGATGAGGACGTGTCTGCGGCTCCGTCGCTATCGCTGCCGCCGGCCATCATGGCTTCCCATTCGGCCGCTAAATCATCCTGATCGTCACCACCGCCACCGCCACCATCGGATTCGGCGGCTCCACCATCGCCACCTGCAGCGGCTTCCCATTCAGCCATCATGGCTTCCTGATCGACGTCGTCTCCCGGTGCTGTCATTTGCTGACTTCCGTCACTTTCATTTCAGACCCCTTGCCTTATTGGACAAGCATCTCCTTGAACAAAACATCATTAATTTTTGCCGGAGCAATCGCCGCGCCGACCCTTTTCAGCAATTCCTCTCGCAATCGATACATACCGGCAGACCCTTTCAGGTCTTCGACCCGCAGTTCCCTGAGGTAAACCTGGAAATTATCGACGATCTTGGGCATGACCCTTTCAATATTTGGCACATCCTCGGGTTTTTCTAGTTCTAAGCTGATCCTGATCTTCAAAAAGGTCGACTTGCGACCCGCCGTACTCAGATTTACCAGCAACTCGGGTAAATCATAAAAAACGGCATCCTGGGCAATTCCGTCCCCGTCTTCCGCTGACTGTCCGTCGCCTGCAATCATGTCGATCAGCGGCTGCAAGAGGCCCGTAAAATAAGCCGCACCGGCGCCGCCAACCACGAGAAGCAATGCCAAACCAATGATAATGAAGAGTTTTTTCTTGCCACCCCCTTCGGATGAAGCACCTTCCTCATCATCGTCTAGATCATCTTCGTCCTGTTCCTCGTCGAATTCGTCATCGTCGGCCATATGTCACTCTCGGCAATATTCAGGAATCTCTTGGTCGGAACTGTACGCGGATTCTCACATGACGTGGGCATATAATGTAGGCATCAGTAGGTTAACAAGTCGTTGAGAACCATAGGGTCTCAGGGATTGATTGACCTTCCTCGCCGGTCCTTGACTGGCGCATGGTCTTCTCCCTTAAAACAGTGTTTCAGCCTCGCTTAGCCCCCTTTTCCTGCCGAAAAGGGTAATTCCTGCCGGGCAGCGCTAAACCGCGTCGCCCTCTGGCCCTTTCTGCCCATGGTGAAAGTGCTGCAACCAATTGAAATTAAACAAAAGAAAGTATTGGCACGGCATATGCAGGGTCATGGACGGGAACGTGTTTGCTTTAACGAAGCGGGATTGTGGAGACAGATTATGGAAAATACATCGATTATCGCAGCATCCAAACAGGCGGCCATTCGCCGCAATATGGATGTTATCGCCAATAACATCGCCAATATGAACACCACCGGGTTCAAGGGCGGAAAAATGATGTTCACGGAACATCTTGAACGCTCGAGAGGCGGCTACAGGATCGGCGGAGACAAAAACTCATACGTTCGCGATATCGCGACGGCACGGGATATTACGGAAGGCCCCATGATATCCACCGGTAACAAACTTGACCTGGCAGTTAGCGGCGATGGTTATTTTGTCGTCAACACGGCAACCGGCAACAATTATACCCGCAACGGCAACTTTCAACTGGATAATGCTGGTCAACTTGTGACCCGCAATGGCGATCCATTACTTTCTGATCAAGACGAGCCCTTTTTCTTCAGTCCCGAAGACACCCAAATCACCATTGCGCGTGACGGCTCCGTATCGACGGAAAATGGCGTCATCGGAAAACTCAACCTGGTCACTTTCCAAAACCTTCAGGATATGAAGCCGGTTGCTGGTGGCCTTCACACCACAAAACAGCAGCCGCAACCGGTCACAAATCCGCTCATTCTCCAGGGCATGCTGGAAGGATCAAACGTCAACCCAATCATTGAAATGACACGCATGATCGAGGCGCACAGATCCTATGGAAGCGTCAAGGACATGATTCAGAAGGAAGACGAACGGGTTAAGAAAATGATCGAGGAATTTGCCCGCGTCGCTTAAGGCAGCACCGGGCCCCATAACAAAACAAGCAGGGGAAACACCTGCCTCAGACAAATAGAACGTCACGAATACAAGGAAAGGAACGGGAAAATGAGATCACTGAATATAGCTGCAACAGGCATGGTCGCCCAGCAGCGCAACGTCGAAGTTGTGTCCAATAACCTCGCCAACATGAATACCACCGGCTATATGCGCAGGCGGTCGGAATTTCATGACCTGCTTTATCAAAATCTGCGACGGGTCGGCTCGACATCGTCAGATGCCGGTACAATTGTTCCATCGGGCGTCCAAATTGGGCTAGGCGTCAAGCTAGCCGCCGTTTACAGAATTCATGAACAAGGCAACCTGACGTCGACCGACAACTCCTTCGACATGGCCGTTCAGGGTCAGGGAATGTTCCAGATTCTGTTGCCCAGCGGCGATACCGCGTACACCCGCGACGGTACTTTTCAGTTGAATGCGGACGGCGAGATTGTCACCCACGATGGCTATAAGCTGCAACCGAGTATCTCTGTTCCAAACACAGCCATTGACGTGACCATCAACTCAAGTGGTGAAGTTCTGGCTAAGATCGAGGGCAAGGTCGCCTTACAGAATGTCGGCCAGATCAAGGTCGCCGTTTTCGCCAATGATGCCGGCCTGCAAGCCGAGGGCAACAACCTGTACGTTCCAACCCCGGCTTCCGGCCAGGCATCGACGGGCACGCCCGGCTCGACCGGTTACGGCTCGATCCTGCAAGGGTTTCTTGAAACATCGAATGTCAATGCGGTGGAGGAAATATCAAACCTTATTTCCGCCCAGCGGGCCTACGAAATGAATTCGAAGGTCATTCAGACATCCGACGAAATGATGGGCACCGTCGCCAACATGCGATGAGGAGTATGATGATGTCATTGCGTAAAAGCACAATCACCGTCAACCAGGGCCAGGGCCTGTCGATTTTCCTAGCCTTGACGTTGGGCATCGTTGCATCCCTGCCTTCTGCTGCCAATGCCGCCGAAGACAGTAATGCCGCGCAGAAGGTCTACGACAGATCAGTATCCGGAGAGCCTAACGAAATCATCCCTACGGCCCCTGCAATGCTTCGTGAAAGGACCGTCGTCGCGGGACGGCTCGTTCGCCTCGGCGACCTTTTCGAAGGAACGGGCGACAAGAGGGACATCGTCGTCGCCTATGCGCCGGAGCCAGGCAAGCAAGGATCGTTTGATATCAACTGGCTGTTCCGGGTGGCACGTGCGAACGGCTTGGACTGGAAACCGCTAAGCACGAAGCAACGGGCCATTGTGATCCGTAAAAGCATCACTATCGAGCGTGCTGAAATAGAGGATTACATCCTGGCTGCCCTTATAGAAAGGGGCGTATCTGCGGGTATGAATGTTGAACTGAGTAATCGCATGCAGCGTATTCATGTGGATGGCGACAGTTCGGCGACGCTGGCGATCGAGGATATACTGTATGATCAGCGAACAAAACGCTTTACTGCCATCATTATTGCTCCGGCGGACGATCCCGCGCCATCGCGTACACGGGTTACGGGGCGTGTCATCAAAATGGTCGATGTTCCGGTCATTGTCCGCCGACTGTTAAAGGGCGAAATCATACGAAAAACCGATATCGACTGGATCCGCGTGAATTCCGCTCAACTGCAGCGCGATATCATCATGAACAGCGCCGAGCTAATCGGAAAAACACCAACACGCGGATTGCCGACCCTTACGCCGGTTCAGGTTTCCGATGTCAGACGACCTATTCTTGTCGACAAAGGTTCCTTGGTGACGATGATTCTCAAATCGCCATTCATGACCCTGACCGCGCAGGGTCGCGCCGGCGAAAGCGGCAGCGAGGGCGATGTTATTGCCATCACTAATATGCAAAGCAATACAGTAGTTCACGCAGTAGTCACCGGGTCGGGTCGGGTAAAAATTACCCCCGTCAGCAGCATGGCGATGAACTAGGGAACTTAAACATGAGCACAAAAACAACCATCAGCAGAATGTCCATCGTCCTTTTGGCCGGAACTTTGGTAGCCTGCACCGACACCATGGGTCGGTTGGCCGATGTGGGCAGCGGCCCCAAATTGACCGAGATCGTCAATCCAACGGCGCAATCGGATTATCGCCCCGTCAGCATGCCCATGCCGACGCCGGAAATTGCCGAGGAAAACCCAAATTCCCTATGGCGGGCCGGAGCCAGGGCTTTTTTCAAGGATCACCGGGCCAAGGAAATCGGAGATATCCTGACCGTCAGTCTGGATTTCACAGACAGCGCGACGCTGGATAACACAACCACCCGGGACCGAGCCGATTCGGAAGATACCAACGTCACTAACCTGCTTGGATACGAAGACGAATTCACCAAAATACTACCGCAAGCCATTAACCCCCTCAGCGTGATGAAATTTGGCAATGCCCATTCAACAAGTGGAGTCGGCGGCATTGCGCGAGAAGAAGTCATTTCCCTTTCCATGGCAGCCGTGGTGACCCAGATTCTGCCCAATGGTAATCTGGTGATCATGGGTCGCCAGGAAATGCTGGTGAATAAGGAAATGCGGGAACTGATGGTCACCGGTGTGGTCAGGCCCGGCGATATTGAATCAGATAACACCATCGCCCATACATCAATTGCCGAAATGCGCGTCGCCTACGGTGGTCGCGGCACCCTGAGCGAGCTTCAGAAGCCGCGTTGGGGAACACAAATCTGGGATATTATTTTCCCGTTCTAGGCTCTTTGACAGAACCTGGAAAACTCAAGGCCGGCGCTATTGCGCCGGCCTTTTTTTGTTTGTGCCAGGATTAGCAAAGCTGTCATTCGTCGCGGTGGGTTTTTTCCATCCGCTCGTGACGCTCCTGGGCCTCGATACTTAGGGTAGCGATCGGACGTGCTTCCAGTCGAGACAGACCGATCGGCTCGCCGGTTTCCTCACAATAGCCATAAGCGCCGGCTTCAATGCGCTCAAGCGCATCATCTATCTTGGAAATAAGTTTTCTGGCCCGGTCACGGGTGCGTAATTCAAGGGACCGGTCGGTTTCTATGGAAGCCCGATCCGCGATATCCGGCTCCTGAATTCCACCTTCCTGCAAATGCATGAGTGTTTCGTTCGATTCGTTCAGCAACTCGGCGCGCCATAACGTAAGCTTGTGACGAAAATATTCCGTCATCACCGGATTCATGAATTTTTCTTTTTGTGAAGGACGGTAATCCGGGGCCAGAGTGACATTCATGGCTGTCGTTCTTCCTTTTATTTTTGCTCTTGATTTCGGCCCGACAGTCTTTTTGGACTTGGCCTTTGGTTTGGTGGATACCTTAGCCTTGGCCTTGGCCTTAGCCTTGGGCTTAACCTTGGGCTTAACCTTGGGCTTAGCCTTGGGTTTAGCCTTGGGTTTAACCTTGGGTTTAGCCTTAGGCTTAACCTTGGGCTTAACCTTGGCGACCTTCTTGACCTTGGCTTTCGCCTTAGTCTTGCTCTTCGATTTTACTTTGGCTTTCGCCATGGCTTTCCCAATCGAGTTCCCAACCACGGTTTTAATCAGGCGCGGAATATAGTGGGGGTGGCTGGTCCCTGCAAGGGGGCTTTTCCATAAATGCCGGTAGCCGCACAAATAGGGCACTTCTGACCTTGGAATGGCGTCGTTTCGATAGTAAATAGCCTGTAGCGGGGGGATTAACGAGTCAGCTTGGCGATTTCAACCTCGGCACGCAATTCGATCTCGTCGATAATCTGATTAAGCCTCGGATCATCTGTGCCGCGTCGTTGCGCCCGCATCTTCTGGGCAAGATTACTCAGTTTTTCCTTGGGGATAGCCCCCAACAGCAAATCCCGGCGCAGTCCCTCAAGGTGATCCAGCAGGTCCGCTCCGTATCTCGTAGCCAGATTCCGCGAACGCCGGTCCATAGAATCAGGGGCTTCCTGAACGCTGAGAATGACATCCATTGAATTGACAGCGACGGATTCCGTCGCCCCCGAAGTTTCAGACACACTCGCCGCTTCTTTAAGATGTTCGGCAAATTCACTACCCTTTCCCGCAGATACTTTCTTGCGAGATGCGGTAGTTGTCGATTTTCCTAAACCTACTTTGGAAACTTTCATGTCGTATGTTCAAGCATTCTCGGGTTGTTGTCGGCGGATGCGTACCCGCACCACACCCTACACTAAAGCATGCACCGCACGGGTTTAAAAAGCGGTTAAGCCGGAAGGACACGACCATTCATTATCTCTTGCGGTAGGCCATTCTCGGCGGGTGGGCAGAACATGCATCAAGACGGAAAATGTAACCCCGGCAATATCTGCACTCCCCATGCCAAAATGGCATAAACGCCACCTACCGGACGATGGCATCCAAAATAAATGCTTTATTATCAAATAGTTGTGCAACGAACAAGGTTGGCATCCATCTTGCTTTAAAAACAATGGAATTTCATGTCAGCCCGGCTTTAACCGCAGGCAGACCCAGAACGTCCGGGCGGCAAACGCTACAAAAACGGAGTTGCGACTAAGATGACCGTATATTCGGCCTTTTCCATACCCACATCCGGCATGATGAGCCAGGCGCATTCGCTCAACAACATTGGCAACAATATTGCCAATATATCGACGGGTGGATACAAGCGAACCGAGACGAATTTTTCGACCGTTCTGAGCAGAACCTCTTACCAGCAGTCTGATCTGGGCGGTGTCAGGCCACAGGATGTCAGCCTGATATCCAAGCAGGGCAACATGGTGTCCAGCGCCAGTGATTTGGACCTGGCCATCAACGGGAAAGGATTCTTCATCTTTTCTACCCAGTTCAGCGGCGGCACAAACGTCTATGGTCGTGATGGCTCATTCGAGATGAGGACCGTCAACGACATCAGTGTGCCCGGCATCGGTGGCAGCACCCTTTCATCAAAAGACGGTTATCTTGTTGATAAAAATGGTTATTTTCTGCAAGGCTGGACGGCGGGTGCTGATGGAAGCTTCGCCTCGAAGACGCTTTCGTCGCTTCGCATAGACCAATTTGCCTTTCAAGATTTCGGCACGACGACCACATCGGGGAAACTTGACCTCAACCTTCCGGCCACTGATTCTCCCGGCTTCGGACAAGTCGATTCCATCCTGCTGGGCGGTACCGTCGAAGCCGGAGATATCTATAGCGTTACCGTCAGCGGCACCAAGGTCGACTACATTGTCCCTACCACGGGGGCAACCCTCGATAGCGTACGCAACGGCCTGGTCGCAGCCATCAATGCAGATACCACCGTCGCCGCCCTGGTCACGGCATCGGCCAGCCCGACAACCGGTACCCTGCTTATTACCGGCAAAGCGACAGGCGACACCTTGACCACCTCTGCCTCGGTAACAGACGCTGGCACCATGGACACAACTGCTGTCCTGAATAAAGTGCAGTCCGCCATCGCCGGCAAAGCCCAGTTTTACAATATTGAAGTCATTGATCTGAACAATAAGCCCCGTTCGGCCCGGATGGATTTTTC
The DNA here is from genome assembly GCA_013204045.1 of Rhodospirillaceae bacterium. Classification (GTDB taxonomy): domain Bacteria; phylum Pseudomonadota; class Alphaproteobacteria; order Rhodospirillales; family JABHCV01; genus JABMOQ01. The sequence goes on from JABMOQ010000104.1 coordinate 18,906, forward strand.
CAAGACCGATACCAACACCTGGAAACTGGAAGCTACAGTACCGACAGTGCCAGTCGCCCAGGTCGATACAATCAGCTTAGCCGGTACCGTTGAAGCCGGAGACATTTACACTACTACCATCAATGGAACGACCCTCACCTACACGGTTCTCGGTTCCGAGGGCACCATTGATGGCGTGCGCGACGCTATTGTCGCTGCCATCAATGCCAACACCAGCGTAAATGCCTCGGTCACGGCCGCAGCAGCTGGCGCCGGGAAAATGACCCTGACTTCCGACTCTGCAGGCACTGCAATCACCACGACGGTCAACACAACCAACCGAACAGCCGTCGCCCAAAAAGAAACGGTGACGATTGCCACCGGTTCATCCCAAGCCAATGATGTTTATACGACAACTGTTGCCGGCAACATATACACCCACACCTCGCTCGTTCCTGAAACCGAGACGGTAATCGCAAATGCCCTAGCGTTACAAATTAACGGCGATCCGAATGTCAGCGCAATTAGTGCTGCGGGCGTTATCACCATCACCGCGCTCGTCCCTGGCACGGCTTTCGCGTCAGCCGCCACCGTCGTCACCGACTTTGACTTAGGCGGTGACGCACTGGCGGCGACGGACCTGGTCACTCAGGCCAACGTTGTCGCCACTGCGGATAACACATCGACGGTGGCGGTAACGACCGCCAATGCGGGAGCCGGAACGGATTCCACAACTGTGTCGACTATCGTTTTTGATGAAAACGGGAAACTTATAACCCCGACATCAGGAACTGTTTCCATGACCCTGAACTTCTTGGAACAGGGAAGCTACGCCGCAAGTTCGGCCACCATGACTCTTGATATCAGTAAAATTTCGCAGTTTTCAGGGGACTTCCTCCCCATCAGCTACAGCCACAACGGCTTCGCTGCCGCCGATTTGCGGACGATCAGCTTCAACGGCTCCGGGGAGATCGTCGCCAATTTCGATAACTCGACCAATCGCACCGTTTACAAAATTCCCCTGGCCGTGTTCTCGAATCCCAATGCGCTGGCCTCTAACAACGGCAACGTCTACGAGGAAACAGAGAATTCCGGAACGGCGCGGGTCGTTGCGGCGGACGACAGCGGTTACGCGACCTTCCTGCCCAACACCCATGAATTGTCCAACGTTGATATGGCCGGTGAATTCTCGCGCATGATCATGACCCAGACCGCCTACAACTCGTCGGCGACTGTCTTTAAAACCGTCGATGAAATGGTGATGACGGCGCGCGACCTGAAAAGGTAGGAACTCCCTCTAAATTTATTCTGAAACAGTTGGAGATGAAAGCTAGCCCGGCATTTTCTACCGCCTTGTGAGGCCTTTTCTCTTCATCATGGAGTGAATGAACCCATAACGTAAGGATGCAACATAAATATCCTTTTAATTCAAAGCACTAGGTGGATTTGGTTTTTGGCACGAAATTCGCAAGAAAACAGGGGGAATGGTGCCAAATACAGCTGCCACAAACGAATATACGGGATCTCGAAGCAGGAATAAAATGACTAATAAGATGAAAATCACGGGAAACATTGAATATTCGGAGGGAATTGCCGAGGTGGATAGTACCATCCGGACAATCCGCCAGCTTTTTATCTGTTTCATCGCCGGCCTGTTTGCCGTGCTGATCGCCGCGACCTCGGCCCAGGCGGCCTCCAGAATCAAGGATATCGTGTCCTTTGAAGGCGTCCGCGACAATATGCTGGTCGGATACGGCCTTGTCGTCGGCCTCAACGGAACCGGCGATTCACTGGCCAATGGGCATTTCACCAAACAAAGCCTGCAGGCCATGCTCAACCGGCTAGGCGTCAAGCCGACCGACGCCGGGCTCGATTCCAACAACGTCGCCGCCGTTATGGTGACCGCCGTCTTACCCCCATTCGCCCGCAAGGGATCACGCATCGACGTCACCGTCAGTTCCTTGGGCGATTCCTCGAGCCTGCTCGGGGGCACCTTGCTGGTAACTCCCGTTCTTGGTGCAGATGGCGAAGTTTATGCCGTTTCCCAGGGACAGCTCGCGGTCGGCGGCTTTGCCGCATCTGGAAATGCGGAAACCATAACCAAGGGCGTGCCGACAAGTGCGCGTATCGCTAATGGGGCCATCATTGAACGCGAGGTCAATTTCGAACTGGCCAGCTTGAAGTCCATCAAAATGACGCTGCGTAACCCGGATTTTACCACCGCGCGCCGCATTGCACAGGCCATCAACGCCTTCTTAGGCACTTTCGCCGCCCGTCCAAGCGACCCGACAACGGTCCAGCTTGAAATTCCTGGTGATTACAAAGGCGACGTTGTCAACCTGCTAACTGACATCGAACAGCTTAGGGTCGAACCCGACCAGCTTGCCCGGGTGGTCATTGACGAGCAATCCGGCATTATTGTTATGGGCGAGAACGTGCGTATCAGCACCGTTGCTATTGCGCAAGGGTCCCTGACGATCCGCATCACCGAATCTCAACAGGTATCACAGCCTGGTCCCTTCGCCGAAACAGGCGATACGACGACTGTTGCACGCACCGATATTGCCTTCGACGAAAACACCGACCGGCAACTGGCAGTCGTCAACGAGGGCATCACCCTGCAGGAAATGGTCAACGGGTTGAACGCGCTTGGCATCGGCCCCAGAGACATGATTACCATATTGCAGGCGGTCAAAACAGCCGGTGCCATGCAGGCCGAAATCGAGGTCATGTGATGAACACATCATATACCAGCGCCACGACCATGCAGGCAGATGTCGCGATGGCACAGGCGAAGCACATGCCGACCCCGACCAAGTCAACAAGCATTACTTCTATTCGCAAGGTTGCACAGGATTTCGAGGCCTTTTTTCTCGGCCAGATGCTGCAACCCATGTTCGCAAACCTTGATGTCGAAGAGCCCTTCGGCGGCGGTTCCAGCGAACAAATGTGGCGCTCGCTGCAGGTCGATGAATACGGCAAGGCGGTCGCCAAGAATGGCGGCATTGGGATTGCCGATAATCTGGTTAAGGAAATGCTGAAAATGCAGGAAGGATTGTAATCATGGATGCAACCGAAAGGCTATTGGGCCTGATCGATATCACTGAACAACTTGCAGCCCTGTTAATGAAAGAGAACAAGGCGCTGAAAGATCAGCAAGCCGATGAAGCCACCAAACTGCTGACAGAAAAAAACAATCTCAGCCGCATTTACGAAACCCGGGTGCGCGGGTTGATGGATGACCAGGAGGCACTTTCGAAGACAGATGCCGGCCTGCGCCAGAAACTGCGCGAGATCGGCGAGAAGGTGAACGCGATGATCATTGAAAACGCATATCTTCTCAAGGTCGCCATCGACACCAACCGGCGTATCGTCGATATGGTCGCCGATGCGGTTAAAACACAAAAACCCGGTCCCGGAACCTACAGCGCCAATGGAACATCCGGAAATGACGAAGTGCATTCCGCACCAAGAAACATGGCTATTTCGCTGGATCAGTCACTCTAGGGTAACCCCAGAGGGAGTTTTATTATGAGTGGATCAATAACCGGCGCCCTGAGAACAGCCCAAAGTGGCCTGCGGACCAATCAGGCGGCGCTGGATGCTTCAGCCAACAACATCGCTAACGTCAATACCGAGGGTTACTCACGCAAGAAAATCAACTTTGAAGCTAATGTCGTCAATGGTGCCGGTTCCGGAGTTATCATTTCCGAGATTACCCGTATTGTTGACGAAGGATTGCTGAAAAACCTGCGCCAGGAATTGGGTAATCTGTCAAAATATGGCGTGCAGACGAATTTTTTTGAACGCATGCAGGAAATGTTCGGGGCTCCTGCCGATAACACATCCATCAGCCACATCATTTCATCGTTCACGCAGTCCCTGGACTCGCTGATCGACGCCCCAAGCTCCTCGCTGACCCAGAATGAAATGGTTCGCAAGGCCCGGGAAATGGTGGTGCGGTTTCAGGATATGACGACCACCGTACAAGACCTTCGCCTGCAGGCCGATCAGGCTATTAGCAGTGCGGTAACGGATATCAATGCCCTGACTGCATCGATAGGGGATTTCAACGATAAAATTGTCCGGTATTCTTCCGCCGGTCGAGACGTCAGTGACCTGAGGGATCAACGCGATCTAGCCGTCGACAAATTGGCCGCGCTGGTCGAAATCCGTTATTTCTACCGTTCAGATGGCGACATTGTGGTCTTTACATCATCGGGGCGGACTCTCGTCGATAACATACCCTCAACGTTGTCACACACACCAACCAGTTCCATTAGTGCAACATCGACTCATTCCCAAGGCGATATTGACGGCATTTATGTTGGCGCCAAGATCGCCGGCAATGATCTGACCAAAGATATCACCGGCGGTGCGTTGAAAGGCTATATCGATCTTCGCGATGATGTCCTGACCAATCTACAAAGTCAGCTCGACGAACTGGCGGCAGAGATAAAAACGGTATTCAACCAGGTCCATAACCGCGGAACGGCCTACCCCGGCGCACAGTCCATGTCCGGTACCCGCATATTCGTCTCGCCGGCAAACCAGACGATTGATATTGATCCATCCAACAGTGCCGCCGATGTGACTATCTCGCTGTACGATAACGACGGCAATCAATCAGCGACGACGACCCTGAACACCATCATGCAGGTCGCCTATGGCGCCGGTGACCGAGCGGCCAAAGCATCTTATGCCCCATGGACCGTCAACGAGGTCGCCGCCCATATACAAGATTGGTTGCTGATCAACGGCACCGCGGCGGCTACTGTGTCAGCGGCTACCGGAAAATTGGAAATTAACCTCAATTCGACCACCCTGAACCTTGCCTTCCGCGACGAAACGGCACCGGCCAACGGCAGCACTCAAGCAGATATCTCTATTGGCTTCGATGCCAACTTTGATGGTGCGGTCGATGAAACAGTTTCCGGGTTTTCCAATTTCTTCGGCCTGAATGACTTCTTCGTCACTGGCCAGCCGAATAATATTCACGAATCGAACGTTATGGACACCACGTTCTCAGGCACCGCATCGACATTGAGCTTCCTTGATGGCGCCGTCAGTCTTGGCAGCGTCGTGGTTGCCGCTGGCGATGGGTTGTCGGAAATCGCCACCAAGATCAACAACGCCAATTACGGTGTGACAGCGACGATTATTGCCGACGGGTCCGGCAACCGGTTAAGAATTTCCCATAATAACGGCGCCAGTCTGGCCATCACCGGCACCAACACGTTGCTGACGACCCTTGGCATGCATGTAGCTGACGTTCGTACGGCCGGCGTCATCGACGTCAGAAGCGATATCATTTCCGCGCCGTCGAAAGTTGCCAGCGCAACCGTACAGTGGGATGCCAATCTCGGCTCCAGCGGCGAATATTTCCTCAGCGTCGGCGATAATACGAACGCCGTCGCCATGGCCAAGCTGATGACCTCTAAAAATACATTTGATGTATCCGGTGGCCTTGCGGGCTTGAACACCTCATTCGAAGATTATGCCTCGGCCATCCTGGCGACCAATGCCAGCAAGGGGGACAGCAACGAATTCAGCAGGGCCTATCAGGAGACCCTCAGCGACAGCCTGCAACTGAAATCCGACAGTATCAAGGGCGTAAACCTTGACGAAGAGATGTCAAACCTTATTCTATTTGAACAGGCCTATTCTGCAGCCGCCAGGGTTATTGCCGTCATCCAGAACATGTTTGACGCCCTTGACCGGGTTATTGGCTAGGAACGACACATGACCGAAAGAGTAACCAGCCTCGCCTCCAATAATCAGCTTGTGAAATACATGCTGAAAATCGATAAACGCGTCTTCGACAGGCAAGTTCAGCTTGCGACCGAAAAAGTCAGTTCTACGTATGCTGGCGTCGCTACAAATTCGGAACGCCTGGTCAATATCGAAAACACCCGCGATCTTCTGAGCAATTACTCAAAGAACAACACATTGCTGGACATGCGCCTGCAGATCACGGAAACCACGATGACCAATACGGACACGGTGATCAACGATTTCTACAAGGAGCTTGTCAAATTCCGCGCCGATGACAAAACCGATTCCACCAAGGTCGCCAACATACAAAAAATAGCCTACCGCTCGCTGGAGGCCATGCAGATCAACATGAATACCGAGATCAACGGAGAATATACTTTTGCCGGTGGTCGAAGGTCGACTCAGCCCGTTGATCTGAAGCTGACGTCGCTGGCCGACCTGCAAACCAAATGGGACGGGGCAAATATCACTTACCCGAAGACGCGTGACCTGAATATCCATACTAAACTAACCACGTCCACCGGCCATCCGTCCGATCCGGCGGCGACCGGGTTTACCGATTTGACAATCACTGCTGGTGCCGGGGGAACAATCACGGCTGCCGCTGCCAGTATGGCGGCCCAGGTCGATACCATCACCATTGGTGGTACGGTCGAGAAGGATGATGTTTACAGCGCCACCGTTAACGGCACCACCGTCACCTATAAGGTAACCGGCCTTGAGGCCAACCTCGCGGCAGTTCGTACCGCCTTTGGCGCCCTTATCAATGGCATTGCCGGTGTCACCGTCACCGACGGTGTCCCCAATGGCGACATAATCATTACGGCAGATGTTGCGGGCACCTCGTTCAATGCCTCGACCAAGGTAGACATTAAAGGTACCAACACAGACAATTTGTCGTCATTGGCCCATACCACCGCCAACAAGAACGCCTTCGCCAATATCCCCGTCGGCGCCAAGATCATCATCGCCAACGCCACCAGCGCCACCAACAACGGAACCTTTACCGTTGCCTCCAACAGCGGTGGCGTTATCGCGGTATCTGCCGCTGATACCCTTGCGCTTGCCACCAATGACACCGGCGGCGGCAATATCCAGATTACCGTCGACAACACCTATTACCATGGCGACGAGGTAGATCAGGCCCATCGGGTCAACAAGAACCAGGACATTTCCATGGACCTGAACGCCGTTGACCCGGCATTCGAGAAAGCCATTCGTGCCATGTTCATTATCGCCCAGGGCAAGTTCAATACCGGTGGCGGCCTTGATCAGAACCAGGGACGCATAGACGATGCGCTTTATCTTGCAAAAGGTGCCAGGTCCCAGAATCCCAGTGGTACGCCGCCCTATGGGACAGAGCTTACAAGCAATATTGAGCAGGTTACACTGGACCTGGGTTACAACCGTGTCCTTATTAAGCAGTCGAATGCCACCAGCGATACTTTGATCGGCTTCTACGACGATAGGGTGACGGATACGGAAAACATCAATCCGGTGGAAATCATCTCCAAGCTGCTTGATGACCAGCAGGCACTCGAAGCTTCCTACCAGACCATGGCGCGGATTCGCCAAATAAGCCTGCTTCAGTACCTAACCTAACGGATCCCGCGGTCAAAAAAGCGGCAAAATAGGGCTTTCGCACGAAAAAGTTGCTATTTTATTAAAATTTTATTATTTTCTTTAACTGCTTGATTTTAATATATTATTTTAAAAAACTCAAGTTTTGTGCGGTTTTTGCGTAATTATCTAAAAGGTGCCGACGCAATGCTGAATTACACTTATAATTCAATCTATTAGGGCCTCAGCAAAAGGCCGCTGACGCCGCATATAAACAATAAACGCCCTAACATCCGTTATTGCCTGCCCGTTACGTAAAAAAACCCAAAAAAAAGGTGTATCTTTTTGGATTTTATGCTAATGTCGTTGCGAAAGTTTTTATTTGGCTTTCTAGAATAGAAAGGTAGAGGTGTCATCAGAATGATGCACGTCATACAAAATCAGGCAGAACCGCTTCCGACCATCACAGGGATGATCGTGAAGGCTGCTGTCGTTCGGAACCAAGAGATGAGAGAAAAGCTCGAGGCCGCCGAACGTGCGAAGGAAGCAGACGCCTCCGCAGACAGCAAGAAGGAAGCTGCGCCTAAGCAAGACATCGAGAAGGTCGAGCCCGCCGATAACAACGGCCTTGGGAAGACTGTGGACGTTCTCGCCTGAGCTGCGCCCGACAGGCTCGTTAGCAGCCCGCCCTGCTCTTCAGGGTCCTACCCGGCTTCGGCCATTATCCAAAAAAATTAATCTATAACCAGCCTGGTCGCGCACGTCCGCATCACACGGTTTTCCCCTATATAGAACTTCCCGCCTACCAGCAGGTACGTCCCCCGTCGACGGAAACAACGGCTCCGGTCATGTAGGAAGATGCGTCTGAGATCATGAACAGGACGGTCGCCTTGTATTCATCCGGTTCGGCCATACGGCCCATGGGAATCAACCCAGAAAGCCTCTCGACAAAGGCCGGGTCCTGCCCTTGTAGGACACCCCCAGGAGCCACAGCGTTGACCCTGACGCCCCTGTCGGCCCAGTAGGTGGCCAGATACCGGGTCAACCCGATCAGCCCAGATTTAACGACCGAATAGGTGACCGGCTTGACCGCTTGGTTGTCATCACGGAGACCGCCATCAGCATAAATACGCTGGTCCGGCCCGATCAGCCCCAGATCGGATGATATATTCAGGATCACGCCGGTGCCCGTCCGGGCCATTTCGGCGCCGATAACCCGGCTGACCAAAAAGGCGCCGGTCAGGCCGACGGCCAGATCCTGGTTCCAGGCATCGAGCGGGTAGTTTTCCAGTCGGCTCCAGTTGCCGCCGCCCTCGACCTTTGGGTTGTTAGCGGCATTGTTGATCAGGATATCGACCCGCCCATAGGCATCGAGAACCTGTGCCAAAATCCCCCTGACCGCCTCCTCGTCGGTTATATCGGCGGCTATTGCCATCGCATCGCCACCCAGTTTCCCGGCCGCACTCAATGCCCCATCGCCGTCAATATCCACAAGCACAGGTATGCCGCCGGCCTCGGACACCGCCTCGGCATGTTTGACGCCCAGCAACCCGGCGCCGCCGGTAATTACGGCGACACGCCCGGTAAGATCGAAAGTTTCCTTGACCGTCATCAGTTTTGTTCCTCAAGCAAGGGATTGTCCGCCATCAACGACCATCACCGACCCGGTCACAAATGCGGCGCGTTCTGACGACAAGAAAAGAACGGCATTGGCGATTTCCTCGGGTGTCGCAAAGCGATTAAGGGGCACCGCATGGGCGATGTAGTCATCGACTGATTTCTGGTCTTCGCGTCGCTTGTCGTCCCAGGTGCCGCCCGGAAACATAACGTTGCCCGGTGAAACCGTATTGACGCGAATTTTCTCGGCTGCGAGTTGCCGGGAAAGATGTTTGGCCATCATCTGCTGGGCCGCCTTGGCCGCCGCGTATGCCATCGGTGCCCGGATATATTCGCTGCCGGTTATGGACGATATAAAGGTGATGGAACCGTCCCCTCTTTTCAGCAAATGTGGCACCCCGGCGGCAGCCAACAGGGCGCCACTCAACAGATTGATATCCAGCATCTGCTGCCAGTCGTGGCGTGACAGTTGCCAGCCCATCTTGGCTCGCCCGCTGCCGACATTGGCGATAATCGCATCAATCCCACCGAAAGTATCCCCGGTCTGTTGCAGAGCCTCGGCAATATGGTTTTCCGCGCTCATATCGCCCAAAACGGCGAGCACCCGATCCTTTCCGTGACGCTCGGCCAGTTCATTGTAGACGGAACCCAGTGCCTTTTGGTCACGACCGGTTATAGTCACGCTGGCACCAGCGGCGAGGAACCCCACGGCAACGGCAAGGCCGATGCCACGGCTGGAACCGGCAACAATGGCTACCTTTCCTTCCAGCTGAAGATCCATTTCGGTTCACCTGTTCCTTGGCGAATTATCATTCCCGGGATTTTTCAATCCGGTTACTTGAATTGATATGGTGTCGGCCCCTGTGATGAACTGTCACCCCTGGCCGCATCCCAGCCCTTGATCTGGCCGGCAACATCGACGCCCGCCGCCTTACTCCATGCAGCAAGCAATTTTCCAAAAACCGGACCAATCTTTCCATTCCCGATCGGCAATCCGTCCAGAGACGTTACCGGCAGCATGCAAAACGGCGTGCCGGTCATAAATGCTTCGTCTGCGGTATGGACGTCGTAGGGTTCCAGATTACTTTCACGGACGGAAAGGCCAAGTTTTGGAGCCAATTCCTCAATAACATAGGCACGCGAAACGCCGCGCAGGATATTTCTCGGCTCCGGCGTCAGCAAAACGTTATCCTTGACGATGAAAAAATTATCTCCCGTGCCCTCGGCGATGAAGCCTTCAGGATCAAGCAGCAGTGCCCAGTTATCGTCACCGGCAAACATGGATGTCTGGATGTTGGCCATCTGGTAATGAATTCGGGAACGGTTCTTGATCTTCGGTTCAAGCAAGTGCCCCGGGATTGCTCGCTGGGAAGGGATTACCGCATTTATGCCCGTATCGAACAAATGCCCCATACCAGCTACCGTCCAACGTAAGGGGAAATCGGCAATAATAACGTTGGCCCCCTTATCGACGCCGCCTATATCCTGATAAATCCCCAAAAGACCTCGGGTGACATCAATCATAATGCGGTGTTCGTCATCGTCCTGAAAATTTACCGCATTGGCCTCTATGGTTTCATTGACGGCCTTTTCCATTTGCTCAGGCGTCATTTCCAGGGGAATGCGCAGGATCTTTACGCCGGCATACAGTCGCTCTATGTGCTCGCTCAGCTTAAATTGCTGTTTGTTAAACGAGCGAGTCATTTCGAACAGCATGTCACCAAACATCAGGGCGGAGTCGTAAATCGACACCCGCGCCTCTGACTCGGGCACTAACTTTCCATTAAAATAGACCACGCGTCCGGATTTTTCGGTCATTGCCCCCCCTACAAAGATTCAGCGCGATTTCGCCTGCTCAAGTGTTAAACGGCCACCACTGGTCCGCCACGAATCGGCGTTGATGGCGCGGTCATCAATGAACACATCTGCCGTCGGTTTGCCCATAATCAGTTCATGGTAGCGAACGCCCCATTCCTTCAGCTGGCGTTCCGTCACCTTGGTCCAGTCGATACCTGTCGTGCCACCGCGCGCCGTATTAAGCAAAATACGGTGACCATCTTCAAACAGGGCATTCACCCATTCGACAACATCCTTGAACGGTTCGGCGGCTTCGTAGTCGCCTTCGGTGTTGGAGCAGATGGTGCCGTCAATATCAAAACAGTAAATCATTGGTTATATACGATTATTTTATCTTAACATCCGGTTCACATACTTGGTTTTTTCGTCTTTAAACCCGATCACAGCCAGTAGCGCAGTTTGGCGGCGATATCCTTTTCCTTATCGGTGATGGTATGGACGCCGCCGCCCATCACCTGGGCGACCTTGCGAACCTGGTTGACCATGGCATCGACACCGTGCTTTTCCAATGATGCCGCCTGATCGGAACCGTACATGGCCCGGTCCAGCGTAACGTGACGTTCAATCGCCACGGCTCCCATAACGGCGGCCATTACGGATGGGGAAACGGATGGTTCGTGCCCACTATAGCCGACCAGGCAACCATAACGTTCCCGTAGATCGATCATGCCGCGAAGATTAAGGTTGGCTTCGGGGGCCGGATATTCCGATACCGTATGCAGCAGGATAAACGGGCAGTCATGTTTGCGGAAGGTTTCCACAGCATGGGTAATTTCATCGTATTCACACATGCCGACAGAAATGAACGTCGGTTTCTTTTCCTTGGCCACCACATCAATAAATTCCCGATGCGGTGTCATCGCCGACGCGACCTTGTTGTATTTCAGGCCATATTTGCTGAGGAAGTGCTGCGACGGAATATCCCAGGCAGAGGCGAACCAGTCTATTTCAAGCTTCTTGCAATAGGCTTCAATCTCATCGTATTCGGCCTCGCTCAGCTCAATCCCTTCCTTCTGCTTCCTCTGCGTTTTCCCCCAGGGGCTTTCGCGGAACTGGTCCAGCATTTCCGGAGTGTAAACAATATCGATTGTACGCTTCTGGAACTTGACCGCATCGCAGCCGGAGGACTTGGCGTTGTAGATCAGCTGCTTTGCTATATCTATATCGCCGTTATGGTTGATTCCGACCTCGGCAATGATGAATACAGACTTTGGAACCGGCCACGGTTCCGTTTGAATGTAATCACTGTCATTCAGGGTGAATGGATCAGCCATTTGTCTTATTCCTTTTAAATTCAAGGCACCCATCTGATGCCTTCGGGGTAAAATAAGCATTAAAGAAAGTCATTTACCGCCCTTTTCTGAGCCTCAAGCATCCAGTCCAAACTTCTTTCTTATTTCCATGGCCATATCAGCGAAAATCGGCTCCCATGGGGCGAAAATATCATCTTTAAGGAAAAACCTAGCTGTATTGTGCCACGCGTCGTTGCCCGTGCCGAGCATGAATACATCCTTCTTCAGGGGGTAAAATCCAAAACATGGCACTCCGAGGCCACCTGCCATTTCAGAAACGGCAGAAGTCTGGCTTATGACCAGATCCAGATTTGACATTAAGGCCGAAATGTCATCCAGATCATTCAGCATATTGATGTCATCCCAGGTGTGAAGGGTTACACCGTATTTTTTCTTTGCCTCGGCCACATCCGCAGCGCACTCGCTATACATCAGATTGATAAAATTTACCCCGGGGAGCGCTAAAATGGGGGCCAGCCCATCCATATTGGTAAAAAAGTACTTCTTTTCCTGAACCATGTGGCCGCTTCGCCAGACCAATCCGATGTTGCATTGTTCAGGCAATTGCGCAATCCGGTTTTTCCAAAAGGCGACCCTTTTGGCGTCGGGAACCAGATAGCTGTCATCACCCTTGGGAAATGATTCAATTTTCGCTCGAACGAGGGGGGCAAGGTCCAGTGCAGAGCAATGATAGTCGAAATATCTTTTCCCGGTTTCTGCAGGTCCATAAGGGCTTACTTGGATTTCAGCGGCAGGAAATGAACGTGCAAAAAGATCTGCCAACCGAGACTGACACTCGATAGTGACTTCCGCCCCCATATTGATGATATCGGGAAACATGCTGGCAAACCGCAACTCGTCGCCAATACCCTGCTCATCCCACAAAAATATTTTTTTTCCACGCAGTGGCTGCCCCGCCCATTCCTCTTGTGGAAACTCTCGAATGACGGATTCGTGTACTATCAGCCCTTTCCTGCCGCGATAATACTTCCACCCCTGTTCTAGTTCACCATTGCTGAGCAAGGCCGATGCAAAATTAAATTGAACCTGCGGGTCATCTGGTTTTAATTTTATGGCTTTCTTAAAAAGCTTGAATGCCTCTTCAATCATGCCCTTCATGTGCAAGACGAAGCCAAGGTTCGATACCGCCCCCCCGTCATCAGGATGCAGGGCAAGAATCTCATCCAACATTGCTATCGATTTGTCGTATTGATGTCCGGCAAGATAAACCATCGAAAGGTTATCTTTTAAATCCATATCATCGGGTCTGTCTTCGAGAGATGCTTCGAGAAACTCCCTCGATTGGTCGAACTTGCCTAAATATCGCAACACCTTTCCGAAATTGACAAAGGTCGCCGAGTTTGTGGAATCAAGTTCCATTGCCCGCGACAATTCGATAATCGCTTCCGAATACAAATTCATTCTCATCAGGGTGCGACCCAAATTTTCAAAAATCCGGGCATTATTAGGATCTGTTTCGGAAGCCTCAATATAATGCCTGACAGCATTAGACATTTTTCTCTGCTTCACGAAAACATCGGCCATGTTGTTATGAGCGTGAGCATTATTTGGATCTATCTCAAGCGCATGCTCAAAAAGCGCAATGGCTTCATCAAGCTTATTTCTAGAGCTGAGCACAATTCCGAGATTGGTCATCGCACCGGCGAACTCGGGATTAATTTCGATGGCCCGTCTGTACGCCTCATCGGCTTCATCGGCCTTGAACTGGTCCCTCAGAGCCGTGCCAAGATTATTGTAGAAGATGGCTTCTTCGGGCTTCAGTTTGATGGCCTTGCGAATGAGTTGTTCTGCTTTCTTGGGCTTTTTTAACTGCACCAGAAGATTGCCCAGATCGTTCATGACATCCGGGTCACTGTTATTAATTTTCAGGCTGTTTCTGTAAGATTTTTCCGCCTTCTCTGGCATGCCCGCAGCGGCATAAACCTTTGCCAGATTATTATGAAACAGGGCATGTTTCGGCGATGCCTTGATGGCTTTTTTTATAAGCTCAATGGCTTCTTCATGAAATTCAAGTTGGTGGGCCAGGAAGCCAAGCAAATGAAGCGCATCGGCATTATTGGACTCTATTGAAAGAACCTGATGATAAAGGGCCTCTGCCTGTTCAAGGTCGCCCTGCACGTGAAGGCTTGATGCCTGTTGTAACAAAGCCTGGGTATTTACAGGGGGAAATGTGTGCCCCGTATTTTGAAGCGTATTCATCTATGTCATTACCAAAAATGATTCCCCGACAGGGATAATTTATTTTAGCAAATATATTAGTGCCGTTAATATAGCACAGCTGGCGTCCGTAATATTTTTTCTTGATATCCTATATCTGTCGGAACCCCCTGAAATTCGCGTCTTTGCCTCCATAGAGGGTCTTCACCTGTGCCAACGCCCCCTGCTTGGCCGCATTGTGGTAGTTCTCTAGAAGAGTAGTGTTCGCTTCGGCCAGGCACTCATATACCTCGTCATCGCTCATCTCGGTAAAGTTGGCGGCCAATAAATCAGAATTGAGGTGCTTGTTCTCGTAGAAGTCCTCGACATCCTTGATCATCCCCTTTCCGATGGCATCAAAGTATAAGGGAGAGCCGGGATACGGGGTAACTGGCCGGATCGTCCGCATCTGCGCAAAGTCATCGTACTTGACAAGAAAATCGACGGCTTTTTTCAAGGTTTCCCGGGTATCGCCAATATTGCCGAACATCATGTTAAGTCCCGGGCTGATACCGACTTCAAGAGTCTCTTCGATGCCCTTGACGATCTGTTCTTCGCGTAGGCCCTTCTTCATTTTTTTCAGCACTTCGTTATCCATGGACTCGATGCCGTAGTTGATGAAAACACAGCCCGCCTGCTTCATCATTTTCAGAAGATCCAGCGAACAATAGTTCAGGCGGCCGTTGCAGTTCCATTTGACGCCAAGGTTACGCCTGACGAATTCCCTGCACACGTCTTCCGTATGGCTGACCGATGACATCAGAAGGTCGTCCTGAAACGAAACATAGGTAATGCCGTATTCCTTGTTCAGGAATTCTACTTCATCCAGCAAATCTTTGGGGTTTCGCGCCCGGTAGCCGGTATCCATGCGATAACAAAAAGTACATTTAAACGTGCAGCCTCTGGCCGACATCATGGGGATGGTGAAATCAAGCGGCCCCGCATTGACTTCACGAACCATCCGGTAATATTCGATGGGGAATTTGTGATAGGCGGGCCACGGAATGCTATCCAGGTCTTCGATAAGCGGCCGTCTCGGGTTAATCGTAACCTCTTTGCCATTCCGAAACGCGATACCGGCAACACTATCCAGTGGCGTTTTGTCGGCCAATGCCGTCATCAATTCAACCGTCGTCTCCTCGCCTTCGCCCATAACGATGATATCGGCGCCGGTTTTGTGCAAGAAGAATTCCGGCTCGGGCGTCGGGCCATATCCACCGATGATATAGATAGGGCGATTCTTCGAACGATCGATGGCCTTCGATATCCCCAATAGCTTTTGGTACTGGTAGTAGCCGGCAATCAGGCTGACGCCAATTACATCATATTTATTTTCGTTCAGATATTGTGTCAGATGCTCGTCAGGATAATGATGCTGATCCTGGCTATAGACATCCACATCATGGCCGCTTTTTTCCAGAACAGATGCCACATACCCCATCCCCATGGGGAAAATATGTGTGTATGACGCATTATCATAAACGACGAGAAGCACACGCATCACGAACCTCCGGGGTTGCTGCTACCACCACAACAGATGGCGACTCATAAACCAATCCACAAAATAGTATATTGGTATTAAATGCTTAAATTTCAATAAGGTAAGGGTGTTTTTTTAAGAAATTCAGCTTTGCCAAATAGCCCTATCCCCGGCCCTGCCTAGGCCTCGGAATCGCTGCTCATGCCAGGCGGCGTTTCTTGCGGCGGTGCGCTGCTTGCCGGTTGCCTGGCCCCGGGAGGAATTTCCCTCAGTCCCGCCGCTATCTGCCGGTTGATATTTATCAGGGTATCGAGCCTGTCCGCCGAAGCTTCGGCCATCGCCCTATAGGTCTGCTTATCGACAAAAATGCTCAGACTAATGAGATTTGATTTTATGTCTTCCGGAAACGGATTTTCTTCTTCAACCAGATAGGTTTGTATGACAGTCCATATGCGCTGATTGTAGCGGAGTGCGTCAAAAAAATCCTCATGCCCGGGCACTTCTTTTGCCTGGATCAGAATCATGGCGGCATTTTCAAGCACGGCAGCGTCGGTTTCCGCCGTCGTTTCCGCCCTTTTGACGCTACTTTCATATGCTTTGATGCGGTTATCGCTCATTCATCCATCCCGGTGGTATCCCCGTCCAGAATACCTTTCTCGTATTCCATCAGGTCCTTGCAGCATTTGAGTGCCGCATAAAAATTTTCATTCAATACATTCATGCCCATCTCGGAAATTAAAACAACCGCCTCCGGCGTCGGACAGGCCTTGAGAAACTGGTTGGTCAGCACAAAGAAAGTCGAATGATGTTCCTTACTTTCCTCAATCCCGCCGGCCATGTACATCAACTGGACAACAAAATATATCCTTTTAGCGGGCGTATTGGCCTTCTCCTCGGTCATGATATCCTTCTCGCGAAGGATCGTGGCCTTGTTGTGAATGACGAACGACGCGCTTTTCTGGCCGTTTTCGATAACCGAGTTACCGATAATCACCTTTTCGTGCGGCTTAAGATTCAATCTTAGGGGCATTATCCGTTCCAAAACCTTAACAAAAGGTCATCTAAACTTAGCAAAACTTCGTGGCAAAACAAAGCGGACAAAAAAAACGGGTGGAAGAACTCTTCCACCCGCCTTTCTTTTTAGATGAGACCTTGATCTTACCTGAACAGTTGCAGCACGCTCTGCTGTGACTGGTTGACGAAGGTAAGGGCCGAGGTACCCAGAGCCTGTCTGGTTTGCAGGGCCAGCAAGTTGGCTGACTCTTCTTCCAGGTTGGCGTCGATCAGAAGACCGGCACCCGCTTGCAGGGTATTAATCATGTCCGTCGTGAACGAATCACGTGTCTGCAGGACACTAAGGTCGGTACTGAACGTCGATGCCGTGGTACGAAGTGACGTCAGGGCGGATTTCGCTTCTGCGATCGACGTATCGACGGCACCGGTGACGGTCCAGTCGACGGTCGAAGACGTGAAGTTAAGCCCGGTGACGGTCATGTCGGCACCAGTGATTTGGTAAGTCGTGGTGTTTTCGTTGATGTTGACGGTCAGATTTTCACTTTTCAGCAAGTTCGTTCCCTTGTAGCCGGTATCGGCAACAAGGTTGGCAATTTCCGTCATCACCTTTTCGAAGTCGGTTTCCAGGCTGGCAATCGTCGAGCCGGAACCAGTGGTACCGTAGGTAACGGCCGTGCCGGAAGTCAACGAGGTGCCGAACAGGTCTCCTACGTTGTTACCCGCGGTGCCATCGGTAAACGTAACCACCAAAGAGTCGGTACCCGTTAACTCGATCTTGTCCGTGGTGGCGTTATAAGTCGCTGTCAGGCCACTATCAGCCGCCGTGATATCGCTGAGGAGTGTTGACAAGGCAACATTAGAGTTGGCAACCGAGACATGAACCGTGGTGGTGCCACCAACGAGGATATCGAAGTTTTCGTCACTGGCAATGCCGAAGAGCGATACCGAAGTCGCAGTAGTATAAGTCGACGTGAAAGCAGTTGCGGTTTCGACCTTGATGGTACCGGTGGACGCTTCCTTGGCCTGATCGGCAAGGGATTTGGCCTGTTCAACCAACTTGGTCAGCGAGGCAAGACCTTTATCAGCCGTCTTAACGTTCTGAATGGCCTGGCCGATACCGTCTTTGGTAGCCGTCAAATCGTTGGCACGGTTGTTCAAGGCACGCGCCGCGAAGAACGGGCTGGCACCATCGAGTGCGCTGTTGATTCTGAGACCTGTCGAAAGACGTTCCGACGTACGGTTAAAGAGGGCGTTGGTATTGGAGAGCGCGAGCAGGTTCGTACGAATACTCGAACTTAGGTTGATTTCGTTACCCATTAGATAGGCTCCTATTCTAGGATTGAGAACAAACTTAACTCACTGAAAACATGAGATAAATCTGTGGTGAGAGTCCTTCCCACCATGTAACACACGACCTTCTGTCACCTGTTACGGAAACGATACTATTGACGGGACCGGACAAAGTCAACGCAAAAAAATAAAAAAATCGGGAGAAAATGACCGTTCCCACCCAGGGGACAACCATTTGGAATCAAAAGAAATCTCATTGAAAACTCCCGCTTGCCCCCTACTCCCCCTTCAATAGTTGCCGGATTTTATCGGGGAAACCGGGTTCCTTCATTTTCCGGGATACGGCCAGCATAACATCCAGTTTTTCCCTGAATTCTCCCACTTCCAGCAATGAAAAGCCGTAGTTGTTGTAATTGGCGGCTGCCGGGCCGTTGGCATCGGAGTCGGCGGTCAGTACAAAATCGTGCTGCTTTTCCGCCTCGACGATCAGCGATGTCAGTGGGTCGCGGTCGAAGCCGGTGACCGTGAAGTTGATGTCGTAACTGCCGTCCCTGTATTCATGCACCAGATTGTTGCGGGCGTAAAAATCCTTGTTCAGGGTCTGCCATACGGGCTCGAAGCCAACGACATGCAGGGGCTCGCGAAAATCAATGTGATCACTTTCGCCGAACTCCATACGCCGAACGTTACCGAAACCGTAAGATCCAAGCAGCCGCGTCATCATGTCCAGATCGTAAGAATAAAGATGTCCGTACCCGGCGATGAAATTTTCCAGATTGCGGTCGAACAAAACCGTATCCTGGCCCGGACTGACGATAAAATTCATCAATTGCCCGCCAAGCCCCAGATCCAGCCGGATATTTTCGTCTTCTTCCGCCGCTTCCCTGAAAAATTCCTCGTTCCCCGCCACATAAGCCCTTGCCACGGCCTCCAGATCAGGCACCAGCAGGCGGATCGTCCCGCCGGGGCGCATAATCCGGTTTATTTCCATCAGGACGTCTTGCATCTTGATATGCGGAATATGTTCAAGAACATGGCTAAGAAAGACATGACCGAATGTTTTATCGGCAATGTCCATGCGCGCAATATCGCCGCTGATCCGCATGTCCTCGCTGTTGGCCAGCTTATGGTCGAGAACGTGCCAGCCGTCCTTTTCCCAGTTGCGGCTGGCGCCCAGATTTATTTTCATGGATTCCATGATTGACGGCTTTCACCCCATTGCAAAGACGGCGCTCACTGTAAGTGACAAAGACGGCGCTTTCAAAGCCTGTTGGCGTTTTTGCCCCGCCGACGGCACAAACTTCCCATATTCCCGGCCCGGCCCGTGAAAGATTTGCCGGGTAGCCCGGTGCCCCCCTGCCCAGAGGCCGCCATTTTCAATAAAAATTCAATGTTTTCAATAATCTAGCTTGAACAAAAAAGTTGGCCCGTCATTTGCTAGGTAGAGGGCGAATTAGATTGTTCGAACCATGATTCAAGGATGCAGAGAAAATGGCCATAGATTTTCAGACAATCAAGTCGTTTATTTTCGGCGACAAAGTCGCTAACGGCAGCGCCCAGGCGGAGAATGCCACCGGCGCCGGTTTCGATTTTGCCGAATTCATGCGCAAGCAAGGCAACCGCATGGGAAACGGCCTGAACGATCTAAGCGACCGTGCCGGCATTACGGCAATTGGCGAAAATTCAGCCAGCCCTGTTTCCACCGAAATCCACTCAGTCGAAACTGGCGATGATATCGCCAGCAATGGTGAACACTACGACGATGGTCATGATGATACAGGCCACGATTCACATAATGAACCCACTGCCCAGACTAACCAGCATGATGACTACACCGACCGTCAGAGTTCGGAACAAACCCAAGGCAATGACGGCAGTGAACAGGGAGAAGGCGGCAATCAGCAGGTCGAAGCCCATGGCGAAAATTCCGCTGCTGATGACGAAGACGCACCCAAGGCAGCTTCCAACGATGACGGTGGCGCCACTGATGAAGGCCAAGGCAGTAATACGGACAAACAAGGCTCCGGTGAAAATGCCGACAACGGTGAACAGAATACCGCCGGCAAGGGCGACAACCCGGAAGCCAAAGCCGACACGACATCGTCCGTCAATGCATCGGTCGCCGCCAGTGCCGAAGAAAAACTCGCCCAGCTTCTTGCCTCGGCTCAGGCATCAGGCATTCCAGGACAAGCCGCCGACAAGTCTGTCCATCAGGGCGAAAATATGGCGTCCCGTGAAAAATCGGTCGGTGGCCTGAATAATGCCATCAACAACGTCAACAAGCAGAACGAAGGCACCAATGGGAAGGGCGCAGAGGGAAATACCCAAGCGCAGACCCATAACGTTGCCAAAACCAACACCAATGCTGCCGCCAACGCCAACGCAAACGCCAATGTCAACGCCGCGATCAGTGGCAAGGAGCAAGCGACGAGCGCCAACACCGGCAATGCCGCCGAGCAGGCTGCGCAGTTATCTAAAGCGGTCGGCGACGGCAACAAGGTCGCAGTATCGGTCCAGGTCACGGATGAATCCAAGTCCCTGGTCTCGAAACCTTCATCCAGCCTGACTCCCAACGCAGCTCTTTCCAACGATAGCGGTTCAAAATCGCTACGTGCCCAACAGGCGACCGCAAATGCCGTCGGCAACTCCGGGCAATCAGCTCAGGCCGAGACCCAGGCCAGCGCCGGGGCGTCCGCACAAACAACCCAGCAAGCGGCCCAACAGGCGGCAGGCAATCAAAATCAGACCTCGGGCACATCTCTTGCCGGCGTCAAGGGTGCCGCACAGGGGCCGCTGCATGTGGCGGCCGCGCAGGGTGCCGGTGGTGGCGAGACAACGGCGGCGACGGCGCCGAATACCCAAACCGCTACCCAGCAGGCACAGCATAATACATCACCACAGGCCGCTAATGCGCCAAGGTTTACCCTGCCCAGCCAGGCCATTCTCGACCAGGTTTCGGTGAATATCACCAAGGCGCTGAACGCCGGCAACGACAAGATCAATATTCAGCTAAGGCCGGCGGATTTGGGCCGCGTCGACGTGCAAATGGATATCGCGGCCGATGGCCGTGTCACCGCTGTCATCACTGCCGACAACAAGAACACCCTGGATCTTTTGCAACGGGATTCGAAGCAACTGCAAGAAGCCCTGCAGCAAGCCGGTCTGCAACTGGATCACGAGAGCATGAGCTTCAACCTACGCGAACAGAACCCGCAAGGCGGGGGAAATGGCAACGGTGGTTCGTCCAATCAAACCGGTGGCGATATGGCCGCCGACGATATGGCCGGCGGAAATTCCATAGCCGGAATGTCCGGAGACATCATTACCGATACCCGCATTGATGTGCGGGCATAAACGATCCAACGGGAAAAACCGGAGACCTGAAACATGTTAATCGATTCAACCAGCACAACCACCGGCGACGGAACCAAATCGGGTGCCGCCAAGGCAAAGCTCGACGAGGACTTGAACCGGTTCCTGAATCTGCTGGTTACCCAGTTGAAGAACCAGGACCCCCTGGACCCCATGGACGCCAACGAATTTACTTCACAGCTGGTGCAGTTCGCCAGCGTCGAGCAGCAGATTTACCAGAACTCCAACCTGGAAAAACTGCTGGCCGTGCAGCAGACCTCGCAGGTCGCAAGCATGGTCGACTTCATCGGCAACACCATCGAAGCCTCCGGCAACGTGGTGCCCCTGGAAAACGCCAACGCCGAGATCGCCTACCAAATTCCGGCCAATGCCCAGGATGTCACCATCACCTTCCAGGATACCAGCGGCAAGACCGTCTTCACCATCGCTGGCGACCCCGACATTGGCAGACACGAATTCGTCTGGGATGGCATGGACGGCAACGCCATTGCACAGGCAGACGGTGCCTACATCGTCACGGTCACTGCGCTTGACCGGGCAGGCGATCTTCTGGAAGTCCCACAAACAGTATTCGGCCGGGTCACCGGCGCCGGTGCCGTGGATGGTAAAGTTTCACTTTACATGGGCGACGCCATTACCGGGCTGGACAAGGTTCTGTCGGTCCGCGAGACGAAGCCCGCTATTTAGGAATTGAATTTACCGCCGCATTTTTGAAGCGGCAGATAGAAGGAGAAGAAAAATGAGTTTGTTTGGTGCATTATCATCCGGTGTTTCCGGGCTTACCGCCCAGTCGAGCGCCATGGGCGCGATCTCCGACAACATCACCAATGTCAATACGGTCGGCTATAAAAACACGCGGGTCAATTTCCAGACCCTGGTGACCAAGCAGACCAGCTCCAACTTCTACTCTGCTGGCGGTGTGCAATCGAAACCGCGCCAGGATAGCGGCGTGCAGGGCCTGTTGCAGGCTTCATCTTCGCAGACGGATATGTCCATATCCGGCACCGGTTTCTTTGTCGTCAACGAAGTTTCCGAGCCCAGCGTCGATAACCAGTTCCTCTACACCCGCTCCGGTTCTTTCTACATGGACAACGACGGCTACCTTCGCAACACGGCCGGTTATTACCTTCAGGGCTGGCCGACCGATGCCGCAGGCAAAGTCAAACCAGCCGGCGTCGGCCTGACCATCGCCAACCAGAACATCGTTTCGACCGATTACCTGTCGACGGTCAACCTGAACCGGGTCGGCGGTACCGCCTCTGCCACGTCGAACATCGGCATTGGCGCCAACCTGCCATCCAACGACATCGCAGGCGCGGAACACAAGACAGATGTTCAGTTCTTCGACAGCCTGGGCAACGCCAACACCATGAGCGTCAACTACACCCGGCTGGGCCGTGAAAACCAATGGTCCATCGATTTGGCGCCACCGGCCAATACCTCCGTGCTGACAATCAAGGATGCGACCTCGCCGACGGCGCTGGATTACAAAAGCGTCGGCCAGCTGGAATTCAACGTCCTCAATGCCGCCGGTGATTCAACCCGCCGCCCGGCCGACGGGGCAACGGTTACCATTGACGGCATCGTCTACGAATTTGATTCCAACGCCTCTGTAGTGCCGACCGCCACCCTGGCGGCCGTCGATATCAGCGCCACCACCACCCTGGCCCAGGACGTCGGTAAGTTGATCGACGCCGTCAAGCTCAAAGACACTGATTTTGCCAATTACGGTGATGCGACGACCGTCAACACCCGAATCAGGGTCAGCCCGGCCAGCTCGACGACGATCCTGTTCGAGGACGATGGCACCAGGGCGATCACCGTCGATCCGACCGGCCTGCTGGACACCGCCGGTGTCCGCGTCACCACCCAGGATACTTCGTTCACGGCAAAGAAACCGGCCCTCGCCTATACCGACGCGACCCAGTTCAAGTTCACTGACGCACCGGAAGACGCCGACTTCGTGGCCATCAACGGCATCACTTACACGTTTACGGTCGGCGAGGCACTCGCCGATGGCGATAAAGTTGTCGCCACCTACCTCGCACCCACGGCGGCCCAGATTGCAGCCATGTTGACCGACCTGGAAGACGCCATCGAAGCCAACGACCCATCGTTCTCAGCCCTCGGCGATGGTGTCGATATGCGTAAAGACAGCAACAGCACTGAATTCAACGTATTGCAGCTTCGGTCACTGAACGCCGGCTCCTACAATGTCGATTTAGCTGGCATCACCACCGCCAACCGACCCACCGAAACCGACGGCACCGCATTTTCAAGCACCACCGTCGCCGTCGATACCGCCGCCGCCATCCAGTTCTCCAGCAGCGGCCTGCCGAATGCCATCAACGTCTCTAAAATTGAGATTCTCGACTTCGACAACGGTGCCGCCAACATGGATGATGATCCGTCCAACTCGAAGCGCATCGTGCTCGATTTCGGCACCGTCGGCGAAGCCAACGGTATGACCCAGTTTGGCTCCAGCTACACGCCGGTGTTCATCAACCAGAACGGCTCGCGCTTCGGCACCTTCGCCGGGGTTACCATCAGTTCCGAAGGCCTGGTCACGGCGCTGTTCGATAATGGTGAAACCCGGCCCATCTACAAGCTGCCGATCGCCACCTTCGTTAACGTTAACGGCCTGGAAAGCCGTTCCGGCAATACCTGGAACGCCACCCAACAGTCAGGCGACTACACCCTTCGTGTCGCCGACAACGGCCCGGCCGGAACAACAGTTCAGGGAGCGCTTGAAGCCTCCACTGTCGATATTGGTGAGGAATTCACCTCAATGATCGTGGTTCAGAGAGCCTACTCTGCAGCCGCGAAGATCATCAGTACTGCCGACCAGATGTTGGAAGAACTGATGAGGGTGAAACGTTAGCCTAGGCTAACCGCTTACCTACTACCACAAGCCCACGTCCCAAACCCCAGCCCCGGCAGCAGCAATGTTGCCGGGGTTTCCTTTTACAGGCTACGCCCCGACGATACCGGTCGCCGCCTTTTCAAACTGCCCCGTCAGGTCCTCATCCGACATGCCGAACCCCACATGAAGTTCGGGGAACCAGGGAAATTTTTCGGCACCCAGGAAGGCCCATTCGTCTTCTGGCCCGCCCCTAGATATACGCCATGTGGGCACCGCCAGGGATGCCGACAGCATGGGCAGGTAGGTCATGGTCGAAACCACCGCATCAAGGACCGATACCAATGCCGCCGTCCCGTCAATATCCTGGGTCAGGTCCAGGTCCTCAATGGAAACAAGGTCAATGGCGAAGCGCTTCTCCAGCTCCTCTTTCTCATGCCTGTCCAGTCCTGCCTGCAAGTTGATAAAACAACTATCCGGCATCGAGAAAATCGGCCGCCAGCATTCCAGGGGCGGATAGAAATCATCCCGGTCCTCCGCCCTCAACAAACTTCGCCAGCAAATCCCCACCTTCCGGCCCATACCCAGACTAGCCAGCCGCTCGGCCATCGCCGTGGCGCGCTCCGAATCTGCACACAAACGGCCGCCCGACGAGGGAAAACTTTCCAAAGTGGGGCGGAAAAAACGCGGCAGGCTGCCCTGCATGATGAAGTAATCGACGGGCGGACAATCGTGCAACCAGCTGAAGTCCTTCCAACTGCTTTTCCCTTCGCCCGTGAATCGGGTCGACCCATGCACCAAGGCCTTCGGAAATGACCGCTGGAATAGATCAACAAGCCTGTCGTCGGCCTCGATGATGACCTGGCCGGCCCGTTCCATAATATCAGGCAAGCAGTTTATAAAAATGATTTGGTCGCCAATCCCCTGCTCGCCCCAAACCAGTACGGTTTTGTCGGTCACATCATCGCTGCCATTCCAGACCTTGTCCGTAAACGGGCCCAGGCTGCCGACGGTATTGCGCCATTCAAAGGCCATCCAGCCTTCCTTCAACTTGCCGCCGATAAGCAGCGGCAGTGATTCCTGGGTATCTGTGGCGGCAAGCCCGGAATCGAAGCACAGTGCCTTGCGATGCAGGACCAGGGCCTCTTCAAAAAGCCCCTTTTGCTTCAAGCCTTGAGAAATATCAAAATTCAATCGCGCCGTTTTCTGGGGGTCATCAAGGGCCGCCGCCACCTTTGCAAAAGCATCCAGCGCATCGGTATTTCCGGGCTCGGATATCAGCGCGCGGCCTACCAGGGCCACCGCCGTCTCAATTTTGTTGGTATTCAAGGCAATTTTCACAAGACCGACGAAGGCCGTGGCGTTTTCCGGGTCCTTTTCCAGTATTTTTTTGTAGAGAGCCAGCGCATCCCCCGGCCGGCCGGCTTTACGCGCAGCGTCAGCGGCGGCCAGGACCGTCGCCGGCCCGCCTTCCACGGCCTTGTCTTTCTGTCGATCCTTGGCCTCTCGGCGTCGCTGTTTTCTGTTCAACGGCCTGCCTCGCTTCATATGACAATATTTTTATACGTTAACTATAACCTTTAGCCATTTTTTAACGAGCCTGACCTACTGTCGGTTGAAGGGGCAACCATAACGAATACAGCCTTTTTATACCGGGGATACCATGTCCACGACAGACAACCGCATATCGTCCGCAATTGCCAGCTCCCGGGTCCTTGACCCGACAGGCCAGCCGATAACGCGCGCCGATTTGCCGTCACCCAATACCAAACGGTGGGTTATTCGCCGCAAGGCCAGGGTTGTCGCCGGCGTCCAATCGGGTTTGATATCCCTGGAAGAAGCCTGCGACCGATATTCGCTGTCCGTTGACGAATTCCTGTCCTGGCAGCAATCCCTCGGCGAGCACGGCATGGAAGGCCTGCGCGCGACCCGTACGAGGAAATATCGCTGATTCTCAACAATCGGAAATTTCCCTAGGCAAAAATTGCCGGGTTGTTAACGACTTTTTCATGATCCTCTTATTAGCTTAAGAGCCATACCAACTGGGGTTTATGCCGTCTTAAAGCAACGGCGCTTAATGTAGCTCTAAAATTAAGGGACGGATCGTGGATACATTCCTGCAGGCACTGCGCAATCTTGGCCCATTGCGCCTAACCGTCATGGGCGGTGTGGCGATGGGACTCATCGGATTTTTCATCTTTGTCACCGCCAAGTTTAATTCGCCACAGATGGAGCTTCTGTACGGCGGTATGCAAGGCGATGATTCAAGTCAAATAGCGGGACAGCTTGCATCCTCCGGAACGCCCTATGAACTTAGGGGCAATGGAACCCAGATTTTTGTTCCATCCGATA
This sequence comes from Rhodospirillaceae bacterium, assembly GCA_013204045.1. Lineage (GTDB taxonomy): Bacteria > Pseudomonadota > Alphaproteobacteria > Rhodospirillales > JABHCV01 > JABMOQ01. The sequence goes on from JABMOQ010000104.1 coordinate 45,571, forward strand.
TGGTTGCTCAACTTCGCCTGCAGCTTGCCGGCCAGGGCATGCCGGGAAGCGGCACCATCGGCTATGAAATATTCGACAATGCAACCTCGCTCGGAACCACCGACTTCGTTCAAAACGTTAATCTTTTAAGGGCGCTTGAAGGTGAACTCGCCCGCACAATCAAGTCAATCAACACGATAAAGTCAGCCCGCGTACATCTGGTCATGCCGAAACGCAGCCTGTTCAGCCGTGAGGCGCAAAAGCCAAGCGCATCGGTGGTCCTATCCGGAAGGCTGGACAGCGAACAGGTGCAGTCCATTCAATACCTGGTCGCCGCCGCCGTTCCGGGGCTCAACCCCAACCATATCTCTATTGTCGACAACAAGGGCTCCCTACTGGCCCGCGGATTTGAAGATACCAATGTGCCCGGTGCAATGGCTGCCAAGGGTGACGGTCGACGTCGGACACTGGAAGCCCGCCTGGGTCAGACCATTGAGGCACTACTGGAAAAAACCGTCGGTTACGGAAAAGTTCGCGCCGAAGTCACGGTCGATATGGACTTCGACCAGATAAATACCAATGAAGAGGTGTTCGACCCGGAAGGTCAGGTCGTGGCCTCTACCCAGTCAGTAGAGTCTTCAACCAGTAATCAGGAAGCGGATGGAGCCACGCCAGTCAGCGTCGCTACAAATTTACCGGACGCCAACAACAGCACGACAAATGCGGGAGCCAGCCTCAATTCTGCAGAAAGTCGCACCGAAGAAATTGTCAATTATTCCAACTCCAAGAAAATCATCAACCATATCCGCGAAGCCGGGATCATTAATCGTCTATCGGTGGCCGTTCTTCTCGATGGGACCTATGGGGAAAACGAAAATGGCAATATGGTCTATCAGCCCCGCAACGAAGCGGAAATGGAGTTGATGGCGACTCTGGTCCGCAGCGCCATCGGGTTCAGCGCCGACAGGGGCGATTCCGTGGACGTCATCAACATGCAGTTCGTTGACCCGACCGCCGGACAGGAAGAGGAACTGCAGCTGTTCTTCGGCCTGGATAAGAATGATCTGCTGCGAATGGCGGAAATTTTGGTATTAAGTATTGTTGCCATTCTGGTCATCCTGCTGGTGGTTCGCCCGCTGGTTTCCAGGGCCTTCGAAGCCCTGCCGGCGGCCATGGCGGAAGGTAAATTGCTGGCTGATCAGACGACGGCCGCCGCCGCTGCGGCCCTGACGGCGCCTTCTGCCGCAGCCCCTAGCGATGTTCCCGGCATGGATGACCAGTTTGACGAACTCATCGATATTGACCGTGTTGAAGGCCGGGTTAAGGCTTCATCGGTCAAGAAGATTGGTGAAATCGTTCAGAAACATCCGGAAGAGGCCCTGTCAATCATCCGATCATGGATGTATCAGGAAGGTTGAGGTAAACTGATTCATGGCTAAAACCAAAGACGATCTTCGCAATCTTACTGGCCCGCAGCGTGCCGCGATCTTCATGCTTGCGCTCGGCCAGGAACATTCTGCCAAAATGTTCGAATTGATGGATGACGAAGAAATTCGCGATATGTCTCAGATCATGTCTACGCTGGGTAATGTTAATTCGAGCGTTATCGAGCGGCTGTTCGTCGATTTTGCCAACCAATTGTCGGGCGGCGGAGGCGGCGCAGTCATCGGCTCCTATGACACTGCTGAACGGCTGCTCTTCCAGGCATTGCCGGAAGAACGGGTGTCGCAGATCATGGAAGAAATTCGCGGCCCGGCGGGTCGCACCATGTGGGACAAACTGGGCAACGTCAACGAAGCGGTGCTTGCCAATTATCTGAAAAATGAATACCCGCAAACGGTCGCCGTTGTCCTGTCGAAGGTCAGAGCCGACCATGCGGCGCGTGTGTTGGCGGTTTTACCGGAAAACTTCTCGATGGAAGTTATCATGCGCATGCTACGAATGGAATCAGTGCAAAAAGAAGTCCTCGATCACATCGAAAAAACCCTACGCACGGAATTCATGACCAATCTGGCGCGCACATCACGGCGCGACAGTCATGAAATGATGGCCGATATCTTCAACAACCTGGATCGCAATACTGAAACCAGGTTCATGACGGGACTGGAAGAACGTAACCGTGAATCGGCGGAACGAATCAAACAGTTGATGTTTACCTTCGATGATCTGTCCAGGCTGGACAACCCCGGCATTCAGACCCTGTTGCGACAGGTCGAGAAAGACCAGCTCGCCATGGCGCTGAAAGGCGCATCGGAAGAGGTAAAATCACTTTTCTTCCAGAACATGTCGGAACGCGCTGGCAAGATGATGAAGGAAGACATGGATGCAATGGGCGCTGTGCGCCTGAAGGAAGTCGACGAGGCCCAGGCAGTTATCGTTACCGCCGCCAAGTCGCTTGCCGATGCCGGCGAAATCGTGATTGCCGGCTCTGGCGAAGAAGACGAACTGGTTTATTAGGGTCTAAAATTTATGTCGGCTGTAACAAAATTCCTTTTCGAAACGACCTTTGACATCATCCCGGGGCCTGTCGTCGAAGAGAAATCTGTCGCAGACGAACCGGAAGATGCCGCCGTTGAAGAGGAGCCGGAAGAGTTTATCCCCACCTTCAGCGAAGAAGAAATGAAGGAAGCCCGCGAGCAGGGCTTTTCAAACGGCAAGGAAGAAGCCCTGCGCGATGCCCTGGAACTGGTGGAAAACAAGCTTTTTGAAAGCCTGCAGCGTATCGACCAGAACATGACAGAGATTTTCTCCATCCAGGCAACCACCAACGAAGAGCTGCCAAGGGCTTCTGCCAGCATTGCTGTCGCCATGGCCAGAAAAATAGTACCTGAATTAGCGTCCCGAAATGCCATCGACGAGATTGTGAAGAGTGGTCGAAACAGCCATCGGCAGAATTTTAACAGAACCCCGTGTGACGATTACCGTAAATTCCGGAATTTTAGAGCAATTAAGCGAGCGCCTCGCCGACATCCGCAAGGGCCGTGAACAGGAAGGCCGGGTTACTATCATCGGCGATGACGAAATGGCCGTCGGTGACTGCCTGCTGGAATGGGATAATGGCGGTACCGAACGAAATGTCCAGAACCTGTGGCAGGACGTTGATAGTGTTGTCGAAAGATACCTTGAGGACGGCACCATCTGGGATCGACCTGAAACCCCCGATGACACGGCCCCGGATGAGCCCCTGACAGCTGCGGATGAAATGGTTGCGGATACAGGGGCTATTATTGGAACGGAACCCGCCGAATCCACCGAGAATGAGGATATTCCTCCCGAAGTAACGGATGAAGCGGACAACAAGGACTGACACTCTGATGTCAGGAGGACAAAATGGCTGATGAAAAAAATTTAGAGTTATCGGAACTTGGCGATACAACAGAGACCTCGGGTGCTGCTGCACCTGCCGCCGCACCGCCACGGGAAACCCCCGATATTCCTGCCCTGCCACAAAGCTCGCAGGATCTTGAGGCGGTTTACGATATTCCGGTTCAGGTTTCCGCAGTGCTTGGCAAGTCGTCCATGCAGGTGAGCCAATTGCTTAAATTGGGCCGCGGTGCGGTCGTCGAACTGGACCGCAAGGTTGGTGAAGCCATTGATATTTACGTCAACAACCGGTTGGTCGCACGCGGGGAAGTAGTTGTGGTCGAAGATCGCCTCGGTGTGACGATGACGGAAATCATCAAGACGGATAGAGGGTAAGGCCAAAAGAATGGCTGACGATGCTCCAAATATAACGGTCGGACGAAAGAAATCCTCCATTGATCTGGCCACCATTGTTGGCCTGTTATGCGGTTTTGGCCTGATCTTGACGGCGATCATCATGGGCGGTGATGCCTTGTCTTTCATCAATCCGCCATCGATCCTGATTGTTGTGGGCGGGACATTTGCCGTGACGACCATGTGTTTCACCATCAATGAAATGATCCGTACCGGGGGCGTCATTGGAAAAACATTTTTTTACAGCTCCCGCGATCCGTCCGACGCCGCCATTCAAGTTCTGCAAGTCGCGGAACTTGCCCGCAGGCAGGGCGTACTCTCCCTTCAGGGCGTCCTCGATTCACTAAGGGCGGAGCCTTTCCTGCACAAAGGTATGCTGATGGTTGTCGATGGGACGCCGGGCGAAGAAGTCGAAATCATCATGCGCCGCGACCTGAATGCAACCCGGCAACGCCATCACAAAAGCTCCAGCGTGCTTCGCAAGGCAGCCGAATTCGCCCCCGCCATGGGATTGATCGGCACCCTGATCGGGCTGGTGCAAATGCTTGGTAATCTGGCCGATCCCTCGACCATTGGACCGGCAATGGCAGTAGCGTTGTTGACGACATTTTACGGTGCCGTTCTAGCCAACATGGTGTTTTCGCCGATGGCCTCGAAGCTGGAACGTAATTCCAACGAAGAAGCCATGGTTAATACCGTGTACATGATGGGGGCGGCCTCAATCGGCAGGCAGGAAAATCCGCGCCGCCTTGAAATGCTCCTGAACAGCATCCTGCCGCCTGCTAAACGTATTCAATATTTCGACTGATGTACTATCTGGAAGTTTGATCAATGCGACTGCTTATAATTGGAACCCTAAATGGCCAGATTGGCGGTGCCAGCCGTATGGCTGTTGAACGTGGCGCCAAGGTAACTCAGGTGGATGATATCGAGGCCGGAATGCAGAACCTGCGTTCCGGCAACGGTGCCGACTTGCTGATGGTTGACGTTAATCTGGATGTCGCCGAGCTGATTGGCTGCCTTAAAAAGGAACGGATTACGGTTCCTGTCGTCGCCTGCGGTATCGGCAACGACACCCAGGCTGCCGTCCGCGCGATCAAAGCCGGGGCCAAGGAATTCATCCCGTTGCCTCCCGACACAGACCTGATAGCCGCAGTCCTTGCCGCCGTTACCGAAGAAACCCACGCCATTGTATATATTGACCCTCGGATGGGCGACGTCATCAAGCTTGCCGACAAGGTTGCGCCCAGCGATGCCAGCATCCTGATTACCGGTGAATCGGGAACCGGCAAGGAATTGATTGCCCATTATCTTCACGCCCAAAGCAAACGCGCTGGGGCGCGCTTCGTTGCCGTCAATTGTGCCGCCATACCGGAAAACCTCCTTGAATCCGAGCTGTTTGGATATGAGAAAGGTGCTTTCACCGGCGCCGTTTCAAGGCGCATTGGCAAGTTCGAGGAAGCCAATGGCGGCTCCTTGCTGCTTGATGAAATCAGCGAAATGGATCCGCGTCTCCAGGCCAAGCTGTTGCGTGCGGTTCAGGAGCAGGAAATTGACCGCATCGGCGGTAACAAGCCTATCAAGATCAATACCAGAATTTTTGCTACCTCTAACCGCAACCTCCAGGATGAAGTGGCCAAGGGAACCTTCCGCGAAGACCTTTATTACCGGCTGAATGTAGTCAATCTGGAACTGCCGCCCTTACGCGAACGGCCGCTGGATATCGCCCACCTGACACAGCATTTCATCGTCAAATATGCCGAAGCCAACGGCGTCGCTGCACTGCCAATATCGGCCGCAGCCAGCAAAATGATGGATGAATACAACTGGCCGGGTAATATCCGCGAACTGGAAAATACCATTCACCGTGCGGTGCTTTTATCGACGGGTAACGAGATCGAGCCTTCCGCCATCATGCTTTCCGGTAATTCATCGATGACGACGACAACTGACAGGGCGCAAGCCCAATCTGCCGGCGGAACGGACCAATCTTCCGGCGGGGTCGGGAGCACAGTCGCCGAGGTCGAACGCAACCTGATTATCAATACCCTTGATCATTGCCTTGGCAATCGCACCCATGCCGCCAATATCCTTGGTATCTCCATCAGGACGCTCAGGAACAAACTGAAATTGTATAACCAGCAAGGTTTCGCCGTACCCACACCCGGTGAAGCCGACCGCCCGTCTGCTTAAGTCTTAAAAACCACAACAATAACCGTAGGCAACCATGGCCGAGGTATCGACCGAAACAACCGCCAGCAAGCCGCCGCAAGAGTTCGACTTTGCCGGTCTTCTGACAAACATCGCAGGGCGCACCGACATCATGCTGGCGGTCGGCGTGGTGGCCATACTTGTCGTCTTGATCCTGCCGCTGCCGACATGGTTGATGGATACCAGCCTGGCGTTATCCATTACCTTTGCGGTGCTCATCCTGATGACCGCGTTGTTTGCTGAAAAACCCCTTGATTTCAACGCGTTCCCCACGGTTCTGCTGCTGGCGACCATGGTCAGATTATCGCTGAACCTGGCCTCAACACGGCTGATCCTGTCGGAAGGGCACACCGGAACCGGGGCAGCGGGGCGCGTCATCGAAGCCTTTGGCGGCTTCGTCATGGGTGGAAATTTTGTTATCGGCATCATCGTTTTCGCAATCTTGGTAATCGTCAATTTTATTGTCATTACCAAGGGCTCCGGCCGCATCGCCGAGGTTTCAGCGCGTTTCACCCTGGACGCCATGCCCGGCAAGCAAATGGCCATCGATGCCGACCTGTCAACCGGCCTGATTGATGAGGACCAGGCCCGCGCCCGGCGCCGGGAGCTAGAGGACGAGAGCACCTTCTTCGGGTCCATGGACGGTGCATCCAAATTCGTCCGGGGCGATGCCATTGCCGGTTTGCTGATCACCTTCATCAATGTCATTGCCGGCATGATCATCGGCGTGGCGCAAAATGGCCTGTCCTTTACAGAGGCCGCCGATACCTATACCCGCCTGACCGTCGGCGACGGTCTGGTGACGCAGATTCCGGCCCTGATCGTTTCCACCTCGGCCGGCCTGATGGTCACCAAGGCCGGGGTGCGCGGCGCCACCGAAAAAGCACTGTTTGCACAGATGGGCGGCCAGCCAAAGGCTCTGGGCCTGAGTGCCGTTCTGCTGATTATCCTGTCCATGCTGCCCGGTATTCCCATGACGCCGTTCATGGCCATTGGTTTTGTGGCCGCCGGCTTGGGATTTATCATTAACAACAGATTGGAAAAAGCTAAAGAACTTGAACTGGCCAAAGTCACGGAAGCCGAACAGGGACCATCTCATGCCGAGGAAGAACCCATTTCATCGGCACTGAAAATTGATTTCATGCGCCTTGAGTTGGGCTACGGTCTTTTGTCACTGATCAACAACCCCCGTGACGGGCAGCGCCTGACCGACCAGATCAAGGCGCTAAGGAGGCAACTGGCGTCCGACATCGGCTTTGTCATGCCGTCGGTACGCATTCAGGACAACATGCAACTGCCCGCCAATACATATATCATCCGGGTCAAGGAAATCGGATCAGGCGAAGGCGAGTTGAACCCCAATATGCTGTTGATCATGGACCCACGCGGCGAGGAAATCACCCTGCCCGGCGAGAAAACCGTCGAGCCGACCTTCGGACTGCCGGCTATGTGGATTGACGAGTCGAACCGTGAAGAGGCCCTGTTCCGGGGCTATACGGTCGTCGACCCGGCCACCGTCATCACCACCCACCTGACGGAAATCATCAAGGACAACATGTCCGAATTGCTGTCCTATGCGGAAACCCAGAAACTGATAGACGAGCTCGACAAGGAACACCAAAAACTTATCGGCGAAATGATCCCGGCCCAGATTTCCCTTGGCGGTGTGCAGCGAACATTACAAAACCTGCTGGCCGAACGGATTTCCATCCGCGATCTGTCGACCATCCTGGAAGGCATTTCCGAAGCCTGCGGACAGACCCGCAACATCACCATGATCACCGAACACGTACGGGCCCGGCTGGCCCGCCAGATCAGTTCGCAAAACACCAACGAAGCCGGCTTTATCCCGCTGATCACCCTGAGCCCGGAATGGGAACAGGCGTTTGCCGAATCCATTGTCGGGGCCGGCGAAGACAAGCAACTTTCAATGCCCCCCAGCCGCCTTCAGGAATTCATCACGGCGCTGCGCAATGCCTTTGAACGCCAGGCGATGATGGGCGAAACGCCGGTGCTTCTGACCAGCCCGTCGATCCGGCCCTTCGTGCGCTCGATCGTCGAGCGGTTCCGCCCGATGACCGCCGTAATGTCCCAAAACGAGGTCTACTCAAAGGCCAGCATCAAGACCGTCGGACAGGTATAAGCCGCCATGTGCCCTGCCCCCACCCTCGCCCCCCGGCCTTCGGGCCGAACCCGCGGCCAGAACATGATCGCCGTCGCGTCGGGCAAAGGCGGTGTCGGCAAAACCTGGTTCGCCATCACCCTGACCCATGCCCTGGCCCGGCAGAATGCCAAGACCCTGTTGTTTGACGGCGACCTGGGCCTGGCCAACCTGGACATCCTGCTGGGCCTGATGCCGAAACATGACCTGGGCAGCGTCATCGCCGGCAGGTTGACCCTGAATCAGGCGGTCATTCCCTTCGAAGAGGGAAATTTCGACATTATCGCCGGCCGTTCCGGATCTGGCGGGCTGGCCAATGTCCCGGTCAGCCGTCTGCAAATCCTCAGCGATGACCTTGCCCTGCTGGCCGTGGCCTATGACTGGGTCATCATCGACCTGGGCACCGGGGTCGAGAGGACGGTCCGCCAACTGACCCAAAACGTCGGCACCTGCCTTGTCGTCGCCACCGACGAGCCGACGTCATTGACCGATGCCTACGCCTTTATCAAGGTGACCCATATGGAGCGCCCCGGGGCCGACATCCGTATCGTCATCAACATGGCCAATTCGACCCGCGAGGGGGAACGCACCTACAACACCCTGTTAAAAGCCTGCGAAGGCTTTTTAAAGATTTCCCCGCCGCTGATCGGGGTCATCCGGCGCGATACCAAGGTGCGCGAAGCCATTAAAAGCCAGACCTCGATCCTGACCCGGTTTCCAAATGCGGAAGCCGCCGCCGACGTCGAGGACATTGCCGGCAAGCTATTGACATGAGCCTGCCGGCGGAGAGGCCGTCATGACGACGATCACACCGCCACCGCCACCCCAAGCCCTGCCCGTGCTGCCTGCGGCAAGCCCCGTCGTGGTTGTCGTCAACCCGCCGCCGGCCTTATCGCAGCTGGCCCTGGGTAGCCTGCTTAAGGCGACCGTCAGCGGGCCAGCCGGGAAGGACAGCCTGCACCTGCAAACCAGCCTCGGGCAAATCACCATCCAGACCACCCTGGCGTTGCCCAAGGGCGGCGCCCTGACCCTGCAACTGCAAGCGCTGGCGCCGCTGGTCCAGCTGCTGATCAATACCGTCAACGGGCGGCCCCTGCCCGGTCACCCGCGCCCCGATGCCCAGGCCGGATCGCCGCCGGGGGGGCCAGCCGCCGCCGGGGCGAAGGGCCAATCGGCGGGCCAATCAAATGTCGCCTCTGCCCCTACAGGCCCTGTGGCAGCGCAGGGCGCCCCCGTGAAGGCCGGCGACATTTTGCAGGCGAGCCTGCACCGGACCCTGGATACGCCGCCCGGGCGGCTGCAACCGGGACGCCCGGTCGGCGGCGGGGCACACATCGCCAAGGGCGCGGCGAACACGCCCGGCCCCCTTTCGGCATCGCCCACCGCCGCGCCAACGGCCCGCCCCGTTTCAGGCCTGCCGGGCGC
>JABMOQ010000105.1 GCA_013204045.1 Rhodospirillaceae bacterium
AACACCCGGCAAAATCATCGACATTATTGAATAGCACCCCCCGGAGGGCTTTTAACGCCCCCCCACATCTGCTAAACCCCTGCAAATGACGGACGGGTGGCCGAGCGGTTGAAGGCACTGGTCTTGAAAACCAGCAAGGGTGAAAGCTCTTCGTGGGTTCGAACCCACCCCGTCCGCCAGTATTCAAATGGCTGCAATACGGTCAATAACAAACGTAAATATTGAAGTTCCCTGATGGCCGCTTCTGAGCCAATGTTAGGGCACACCCTCTAGTGTCAAGTGCCCCTTAACAACCTCATTCATTTGATTGCAGACCTAAAGGAACAGATCTCCGTTCTGCGCGTTATCATTCAACGAGAACTCTCCATCCGCCATGGAATATATCCAGCGCGTTGCGTTTGACAAATTGCCGAAGGTGAAGACATGTGCCCTTTGGATTTTAGTCTCGGGTGTTCTGGCCCGGTGGCTGGCGAGGCCAGCGATAATCTGGTCGGAAGTTTGCATGGTTTTTGACTTGGCGAGGCCGCCGGCCAATCGCGCCATCATTCGTATCGAATCGCCGATCTTGCACTTTGTGGCTATCCTGAGAAGAGCCCCAAGCTCCATCGGGCCGGCAATCCCGGCGCAAATGGGCAACCTGTTACCGGCTGCATTAATCTGCTTTTCCCAGGCAATAATATCCGCAGCATCGAAGCAAAATTGCGTGAGAATGTACATCTCTGCATTTGTCTGACTAGCGAAGGCATTCTTTTGCGCCAGCGCCCGGTTCAGTTCCTCCACACCGATATCCGGAGAGCCTTCCGGATGCCCCGCAACCCCGATTCGCTTGATACCATACTTGTCGAACAGGCCTGTCTCCAGAAGCTGCATTGAGCAGTGGTACTCGCCGACCGGCGTTGCCACATCGCCCGCTAAGACGAGCACCTCGTCTACCGCCGCCGTTTCGCATACAGAATTGAGATAATCTTCTAACGTCGATTGATTCGGAATGTTTCGTGCCGTGAAATGGGGGACGACGCGAAATCCCTGCTTATGAAGCCTGGCAGATGTCTTAACAACTTCGCGATAATCACCGCCCGGAAGAAGCCCGATAAAAACAGATGTCTCCGGCTTCACGTATTTTCGGAAATCCGAAAATCTCTCCGCCGCATCCGGTGTGATGGAAATCGATACATCTTGGAGAAAATCAATGATTTGCTGCTTCACACTCGCGTCGTCAATTGTTTCAAGCATACCGGCTTCACTCTCTGCGAGAGGAGCGGAAACGGGCAAGTGGCCCGGCAATGACCTCCGTCAGTCCAGCCATGGTTATCAACAAGATACCTGATATTTCCCGCGCTCCGAATGGCTCTCCTGCCCAAATTGCAGCGGTAATTGCGCCGACGCTGATCTCGGTCATGAACATGATGCCGACTATGCCGGGACTTAACAATGGTGTTCCCCAGAATACAGCGAACACGGCCGGAATAACGATGACCAGCAGTATGGGAACGAGCCACGGTAACGTTGAGGCAATGGCATCTATGGATGGTATTGGATATCCGCCGGAAAATGACATAAGAGCAATGATGACAGAAGCGACGGATCCCCAAAGGAAATATACAAGACAATAGTCGATGGCGACGGCTTTTTCGTCCTTACGCATTAGAACGGCGGCAACGGCCCAAACAAGGCCGGAAGCGAGCCCCATCCAGTCGCCGACATTGCGCGGCCAGGGAATCCCAACATCTATGCCAAAGATAATCAACATGCCGGAAAACCCAAGAATGATTGCCACAATGCGAGCGGCGGTAATTGGCTCTTTCAACCAAATGCGGGCCAGTAATGTGCTCCATACCGGCGTCATGTAATAGAGAAGCATGCCGCGGATCACTTCAGTATAAATCAACGCGTCTGAATAAAGGACAAGCGACAGGCCCGCGACTATGCCGATAAGATGCAAACGCCAGCCACCGCTAATGAGCCGTCGCCAATACATGAAGAACAACGGGATAATGATAATCAAGGGGACGATGTAAAATACCACCGTTGCCCATGCACCGGCAATATCGACATCATTGAGGGCCCGGAGCGGTATCCAGAATACACCCCACACCGCCCCCGCATAAGCACAGGCGAGCTTGGCTAGGTTCTCTGTTTGCGTTGATGCCATCGTGGCCATGGTTATAGATTCCCGCTGCTAACAATAGCCCTTAGGCGTTCAGGCACCCCTTCCCTCTGGTAGAGAGTAAGGGTGCCTGGACTAACGCGCTGCCTTATGCGTGAGTCTGTTTCTTTTCCGGGTCATGGAACGGTATTGATGAGACAGTTGCTGTGGTTTCAACACCATCGCCCTTAACCTCAAGTTTTGTGCCCACTGATGCTGCTTCGGGCTTTAGGTGCACAAGCGCCAAGGATTTGTTCATCCGGTGCGACCATACGGGTCCATTGATGATACCGACTTCCGTGCCATCGTGCCAAAGTGTCTCGCCACCTGAAAGCGCCTCAACGCTATCGACAACGACGCCACCAAAGTTAATTTTTTCCTGCCCCTTGGCTGCAGCACAAGCATCCTTGCCACGGTAATCGCCATTCTTGGAAATTGCCCAACCGAGCCCGACTTCCCACGGAGTGTTTTCCGTGGTCATATCATAGGGGTAGAACAGCAGCGCCGCTTCGACACGAACCTTGTCGAGGCATCCAAAACTGCATGGAATAATTCCAATCGATTTACCGTTTTCCAGGATTTTTTCCCAGATATCGACAACTTCCTTGGCATTAGCAAAAATCTCATAGCCCCGCTCGCCGGAGTATCCGGTGCGTGAAATTGTACAGGCATTGCCAAACAGCGTCGTTTCCTGATGATGAAAATATTCAAGACCCGGCAAGTCCATCGGCGTGTGCTCGTTCAAAAAATCGACCGACTTCGGTCCCTGTAGTGAGATATCGAACAAATTATCATCCAGGACAATGGAGACATTTTTGCCTGCGGCCGATTCCTGCAGCCGCTCCATGGACTCTCCGCTTCCATGTACAACCATGAAACCGTCGTCGCCATTATTGGCTATAATTGCATCATCACAAATGTGACCGTTCTCCAATAGAACCGGTCCGTAAGCCGACTTGCCGGGGTATATCTTGGTCATATCGCGGGTAATCATATTGTCGACAACGGCAAGGGCATCAGGTCCGGTGACTTTTACTTTTCTCAGGCCCGAGACGTCGAACAGGCCGGCCGCTTCACGCACGGCATCGTGCTCGTCGCAGGGGTCAGTGGCGTAGCTCCATGCGACCTCCATGCCGTTCCAATTATCGAGGCCCACGGCCTCGCCCGAATCAGGAAGTGCGCCAAGTGCAATGTGATGGTCCCTTAATGCAGATACTCGGTTGCTCATTTTTTCCTCCTATCTAAATGATTGATTTTACTTAGTTAAATTGCCGTTCTAGGGCTTCTGTTAGCTCGAATAAGTCGATGGTTGCGCCGTAAGTGGCAACGTTAAAAATGGGGGCGTTCGGATCGGTGTTGACGGCTATGATGGTGTCCACATGCTTCATGCCAAACAGGTGCTGGACGGCGCCGGAGATTCCCAGGGCCAGATAGAGTTTGCAATCGGTTGCGACCTTGCCCGACTGGCCGACCTGATGCGGCTTCGGTAACCAACCCGAATCGACGATTGGCCGCGAGCAGCCAAAGGTCGCCCCTAGCCGCTCCGCCAGTTCGGCGAAGCGCGGAAGGTTTTCCTGATCCTGAATGCCGCGCCCTATCGACATGATAAATTCTGCTTTCGAGATATCAATATCGGAAGGAGGCGCTTCCTGATATTCGACGTGCCTGGAAATTCCGGTAACGATAGATAAATCCACATCCCGGGCCGTCACCGTCGCCGACCCCTTGTCTTCGGGCGCTTCAAATGTCGCCCCGCGCAGGGCGAGCGTGACCACGCCCTTGCCGCCAAACTCGACTTCCATGTTGACCTTGTTGCCATAGGCACTGCGGGTGGCCAGCAATTCTCCATCAATCACCTGCAGACCAAATACATCGCTGGCAAATCCGGACCCGAGGCGGGCAGCAACCGCCGCCGAACAAGCCATGCCGTTGACCGTGTGACCGAACAAGATGAGTCCCGGCTTCAACTCGGCACCTAATTGACAGGCCACTTCCTCGTATATAGCCGCGTCGAAGTGCGAGACGCCCACATCGACGGTTACAATGTCATCGACGCCTTGAAGATTTACCTGCTCGGCCAGAGACGTCGGATCATCGGAAATAACTGCGACAGAGACCGGGCCACCGTAGGCCTCCTTGATAGAGTTGGCAGCGCCGATCATTTCCAAGCTGATATCGCGAAGCTCGCCCTGTATGTGTTCGGCTATAATAAGAATTCCCGACATGGTTCAGCCTCCCGTCTTTTCACGAATAAGGTTGGCGATGAATGTCGCTATATCCTCGGCACTGCCGCTCAACATTTCTGCTTTGGTTTGTTCAGGAACATACATACGACGAACGGCGTAACCTCCCGTGCCATCGATCACCGAAGCACCGTCCAAAATGTCGAGTTGTTTTTTCTTGGCCTGCTTGATCATGCGCATGGTTGCATAGCGGGGCTCGTTAATACCAGTTTGAATGGATAGGACCGCCGGGCTTGGTATTTCGATCGTATGGCGGGTTCCTCCTTCCAGTTCGCGGGTAACAACCAGCTTCGATACCCCATCCCATTCAACGTCGATCACCACTGCCGCATGAGGCAATCCGAGAATACGGGCCAATGCCGTTCCCGTTGATCCATGGGCATGATCACTGGATTGCACGCCGGTTAAGATAAGGTCTGGATCTTCGCGCTTGGCAACGCCGGCAATCGCTCGCGCCACGCTCACCGGGTCAGCACCAGAGAGACTATCGTGCCACACCCGTACAGCCCGGGAAGCACCTTTCGCCAGGACTTTACGCAGGGAAATATCAGCGTCCTCGGGTCCAATGGCCACGGCCACCACTTCGCCGTCGCCGGAGCCGAGTTTTTCAATGATCTGGAGAGCTTCCTCCAGGGCCGCATCGTCCCATTCATTCAGGCTGTGCTCCAGATACTCGTTTTCAATGTCGCAGCCATCTTCGGTAAATGCATGCTCGTCGCCAAGGACGGCCGCGTGCTTGATGGTGACCAGGATGCGCGGGCCCTCTTTGGCCGGCACCTCGTAAGGCTTCAGTTCAACCGGCTGCACGGGGGTCAGGTTATCCCAGTCCATGGCCTTAAGAGCCATCGGTGCGACAACAGTAGTCGCCTCTATGGTCGGCTTGACCTGGGCGGACACAACCTCGGCTGGAGGCGCAGGTTCCGGCATTGCCGGGGCTGGCGTATCCGATGGAACCAGAGATTCCAACGCAACCGCTTCAGCAACGAGTTCGGCAATATCCTGGACGACAAAATCATCTTCGTGCCCGCCGGTCTTTCGCGCATCCTCAAACATCGTCAAATCTTTCGGGCAACATGTGACAAAGACGTCGATAGGCCCGAGGGCGGCGGCCTCGTGCACGCGATTCTCGGATGGTTTTTCCGTGCCCTGTTGGTCAGGTATCCAGATTCGCCCGCCACCGGCACCGCAACAAAACGAATTGTCGCGATTTCTAGGCATCTCGATTATCTCGCAACCAATCAGGCGAAGCACTTCGCGGGGCGCTTCATAGCCACCGTTAAGGCGTCCCAAATGGCATGGATCGTGAAAGGTGACACGCTTTTTTAAGGGCGCCTTAACCTTAAGGCGACCACTTCTGAGTAGGTCGGCAAGGACGGCACTGTAATGCTCAATCTCCGAGACATCGCCGAATTCTGGATATTCGTTGCGGATGGTGTTGTAACTATGCGGGTCGGTAGTGATGATCCGCTGAAAGGATTTGGCGGCGCTCATTTCTTCCAGATTGTGTTCGACGAGGCTCTCAAACAACCCTTCTTCGCCAACGCGCCTGATGTCGTTGCCGGCGGTCTTCTCACCATCGTGAAGAAGCGCGAAGTCCACTGCGGCAGCCTTCAGAAGTTTGGCAAAGGTTTGGCTGATAATCTGGTTGCGGGGATCGAAAGATGCAAAATCACCGACAAACCACAAATTCTCGGCTGATTCCTGGCGAATATCCTTCACCACAAATCCCAGTTCCCGTGTCCAGGCGGATCGTGTGCGCGCGTTTTCACCAAAGCTGTTGCCTGTATCGCCTATGGTATTCAGTGTCGCCTGCAGCAAGGGATCCATATTTCCCTGCTCGACCAGTTGACGCCGCATGCGCACAATCATCGTCGGGTGTTCGATGCCGACGGGGCAGATCTCTTGACAGGCGCCGCAAGAACGGCAGGCCCATAAGGTATCGGGATCAATAATGTCGCCGATCAGGGCCTCGCCTTCGATCGCTACACCCTGGCGTGTGTCATTGTGGAGACGCAAATCAAGGATCAGATCGCGCGGACTTAGGGGGTAGCCGGCGGATCTTGCTGGACAAGCCTCGTGGCAGCGCCCGCACTTCGTACAGGCATCAAAGTGCAGCATGTCTTTCCAGGTAAAATCTTCGACGTTTACGATTCCGACGCTGCCGGCCTCATCGACTTCTTTCGGCAAGCGCCGGAGCGCCATGGCATCGCGCACGGAAAGAGAACCCACAACGGAAATAATATGCTTGGCCTTGTACCAGGGAATGGCGGCAGTGAAGGCCAGGCCGAGAAGGCCGTGAATCCACCAGTTCGCCGCGCGCACCTCGGATGCCCCCTCGACGCTCATCCCAAGCCCCCCCAGAATAGCCGCCACGGCGTTACCGACGGGCGACCACGCGGCCCATTCTGGCTGGTCCATGAGTAGGCGTGCACCTTCTTGGATGAACCCTGATATTTCGATGAGAAGAAGAACGGAAATGAAATTCCAGTCCTCCACCTTCCATTTCGCGGCGGGCGGGCGGACAGTTTCCTCGCCCCGGTAGGTGCGCAGATAATCAAGCTTGGTGGGCGTTAGGATAGCCCGTCGCCACATCATGTAGACAATACCGAGAACCGCAGCTAAATGCCCGATATCCAGGGCAAGGCTGGTGAACAGATAAAAATCGCCCTTCCAGAACGTCACCCCGAACAAAGGTTTGATAATATCGGTTTCAACAAAAATAATTGTTGTGCCGATGAGGCCAAAAAGAAAGCCTATAAATATTCCGCCATGGGCAAGCCCGGCCATAGGATCGCGGCGGCGCAGCGTACGGTGACTGAGGACATCGGAAACCATGCGCCGGACTCCATGCCAGAGTCCAATGCCGAGAGGGAGCTCTCGACCACGCCGATACTTCGTGATGTGGCGATAAACACCGGCAGCAAAAATCACCATGGCTATGATTCCAGCCATGTAGAAGATCACCAAAAGAGAGGTGTCCAGCCCCCAAAAAACTTCACGTGTTTCCACGGATAACCCTACCAATCGCTAACATCTCGAAGAATGTAATATGACGGGGCGGTGCCCCGACTTTACCGAAACACCGCCCCATTTATTAGCCTGGAGAATGCCAGGCCCTAACCTTGCGTCTCACGATCCGTGATCTTGGGATACGTTTCCATACCCCAGACCTGGCGCTCGCGAATCCATGGTTGTGCATATTGCGGGTTCGATGTCTCGAACTCACGTGCGATGCGGTGACCATCGAAGATGGCATCAGCCAGCAAACGCGGTGCAAAACAGTCACCAGCCTGATATATGCCACCGATATCATTTGCTCCCCACTCATCCTTACGGGCACGGAGTTCCCTGTAAAGCGAGTTGTTGGCAATGCGACCCGTCGCTACCACCAAGCTATCGAACGACAACTCTTCGACATGCGTGCCAGCATCACGAGGAAGTTCACCCGTTTTCGGGCCCGCATGACGTTTGTATCCGTCACGGTACAAATTGAAGAGTGTGATTTTTCCTTTTTCAACTTTTTCGACCCAATGGGAGGTCATTGCGTGGATGCCCTTCTCATGCATCATGCGATGCAGATTGGGGGCTTCCAGCGTGAAGTGGGTATAAGGTGCAATGCCGCCAAGACCGGTGACAATGGTGACCTCTTTGCCCTGATCACGCAGGTACTCCGCGATGGAAATGCCAGTGAAGTAACCATCCATCTCTAGCACGACTACCTTATCGCCAATTTCCTTGCCACCCATCAACACCTGTTCCGGCGTTGCGATATAGGGCAATGACGCGTCAATCCCAGGGGTGGGGTCATGGGTGATGCTGTTAGTTCCGTCCGTCGCCCAATGAGATCCGGTTGCTATAACAACCTTTTCCGCACCGTAGTTTATGACATCGTCAGCTGTCATTTTACCAACGCCTGTGTGGACTTCTACGTTCTTCAGCTTATCAAGTTGCAATTGGCGGTAGGTGGTAAGACGCCCCCATTCCGAAAGTCCGGGATACTTTACAATCTTACGAACACGGCCACCGATCTCACTTTCGGCTTCACGAATATGAACGTCATACCCTCGTTCGCCAAGAACGCGAGCACATTCCATACCAGCCGGGCCTGCACCAACGACCAAGACAGAGTCTTCGCTGGATGTCTTGGAGAATATTTCCGGGTGCCAGCCACGACGATATTCTTCATTGGCTGTCGCATTCTGGGTGCAGATCATCGGAGGACCGCCGATTTCCCAACGGGAAATACAGACGTTGCAACCGATGCATTCGCGGATGTCTTCAACCCGTCCTTCGTTGATCTTGTTGGGCAGGAAGGGATCAGAAATGGACGGGCGGGCCGCGCCGATAATGTCGAGACGGCCTTCACGAATCCGTGCTGCCATATCATCAGGGCTGGTTTCGCGACCGACTCCGACAACCGGAACCTTGGCAATCTTGGTTGCCTCGTCGGTCCAGTTGCGCTGGTGGCCGGCCTTGTAGAAACGTGACGGGCCAGCGTCTTCGCCCCACTCCGCAATATCACCGATATTGATATCCCAAAGATCGAGCAGCCCCTGGTTGTCCACCATTTCAACAAACTTCAGGCCATCATCTCCGACTTCAACACCGTCAGGACCATAAAGGGTATCAATAGCAAAGCGCGTAGCAAGGGCCGCGTCATCACCAATTGCATTCTTGACCCCCTCCAGGCACTGCAGCCAAAAACGAGCCCGGTTTTCTAGAGAACCGCCGTATTCATCCGTGCGCTTGTTGTAGAACGGAGAGAGGAACTGCAACGGCAGATAGCTATGCGCGCCATAGACGTAAACGATATCAAATCCGGCCTGAACTGCACGCTTGGCCGCTTCCACATAATGGCTGATCAGCCATTTGATATCATCTTCATCAGCTTCGTGTGAAAACGTCAGGTATTCGAACTCGGACGCACTGGAACCTGGACCTATGGGAACCGCGCGGGATTCCATGTTCGGGGCGTGACCGCCACCGTACCACATTTCCACGCCGCCAAGGGCGCCGTGCTTATGCAAGGAATCATTCATGTGACGAAGGTTTATGACGTCACCCTCATCCCACAACCGGGCAGAGACACGATGGGTATCGTCTGATTCAGGATGGATTGAACAGTATTCCGTGCAACAAGCGCCCCAACCGCCCTCGGCTTTCATGGCCCGGTTGGCTGCCTGAGTACCTGGCTTTTCAGACCCGGCGCCGATACAATGCGGGACCTGATAAAAGCGGTTTTTCAAGGTTTTCGGGCCAATCTGAATCGGCTCGAACAAAATGTCATGGTTTGGATCGCGTGCCATTTTTCTGTCTCCTCCTCTGTGTTATAATCGGCTTTCCCGACGTCTCAAATATGGAAAACCAGACTTCTGTTACATAATTATAGTCACCAAAATTTATTAGCATAGTACCTTTTGATCTTCGCCAAAAGTGACCCAACACCAGTAAATTAAGGGCCTCACTTAAATGCCAAGATATGCTTTACGGACGTGGTCATTGTCCATCAAACTTTTTGCTTCCCCCTCCAACGCAACGTTGCCCGTTTCCAATACATAACCATGCCGAGCCAGCTCCAAGGCAAGCTCGGCATTTTGTTCGACTAAAACTATTGAAACGCCCTGGTTATTAATTTCAACCAGAATACGTGCAATGTCCTGAACGATATTCGGAGCAAGGCCAAGTGATGGCTCATCGAGCAAAAGCACACGGGGGCTTGACATCAATGCTCGGCCAATCGATAGCATTTGCTGTTCACCGCCACTCATGGTTCTGGCAGACTGATTGTGGCGTTCACGTAATTTTGGGAATCGATCAAATGTATTGGCAAGATCTCTTTTAACCCCCTCCTTGTCATCGCGCGTAAATGCACCAAGAAGAAGGTTTTCGGTTACTGACAAATCTTTAAAGACCCGGCGCCCTTCAGGCACGTGGGCGATGCCCATTTTCAGGATCTTGTCAGCAGACAATTGTTCGATACGTTCGCTGTCAAAGATGATCTCACCCGCACTTGGGTGGTTTAGGCCTGATATGGTGCGTAAGGTCGTGCTCTTGCCTGCACCATTTGAGCCGATCAATGTAATAAAATCAGCTTCTCCTACTTCCAGTGAAACGCCCTTTAGCGCTGCAACATGGCCATAGTGAACATGTATATTGTTAACCTGCAAAAGCATGTTATTTCGTCCCGCCCAAGTAGGCCTCAATCACTTTTTCATTATTTCGAACATCTTCCGGCGTTCCGTGTGCCAATACCTGGCCAAAATTCAGTACGGTCAAATAGTGGCATAACCCCATGACGGCTTTCATGTCATGCTCAACGAGGACGACCGTAATGCCTGACTCCTGAACTTTCCTGGTCAGATCCATCATATGGTTGGTTTCCTCGGCGTTCATGCCGGCAAAAGGTTCATCCATCAGCATGACTTTGGGCTCAGAAACAAGCGCGATAGCCAATGCCAGTGCCCGTTGCGAGCCCAAGGGCAATTCGGAAGCAAGTTGGTTCTGACGTTCACTCAAGCCCATAAACTCAAGGACATCCCTCACCTTGTCTGCAGCAGCCTTTTGTTTTTGCTTGTCCAACCCTAGGATCGCAGAAAACACATCGGTTCGCCCTTTGATGTGGGACCCAACAAGGGCATTTTCAAAAACGCTCAATTCCTGAAACAAGGTCGTTTCCTGAAAGGTGCGGACGATACCCATTTCCGCAATGGCGTGCGGTTTTTTCCCTTCGATATTTTCCCCCTGATAGACAATGGTGCCTTTTGTCGGTATGGAAAAGCCGGCAATGTTTTTGAACATGGTGCTTTTACCGGCACCGTTGGGGCCGATCAGACCGCGTATTTCGCCCTCTTCAACCTGGAAACTGACATCATTCAATGCCGTCAGACCGCCAAACTGTTTAGTTACATTTTTGATTTCTAAAATTGCCATAAGATTTTTCTGTTACAATTCTATTGATCAGTTAATGGGGGATCCTGCGGTGCAGGACCAACGCCAAACCATGACTTAATTTTCCCCGGAATACTCTCTAGTCCCAAGGGTAAGAAGAGGATCGACAGTATGAGCACAATGCCATAAATGGCTGGGCGCATGACTTCAAAACTTCTGATCGACTCGTCAAAAACAGTGAGGACCACAACACCGATAATGGGGCCATAAAACTTGTTATACCCCCCGACAATCACCCAGATCAGAATAAAAACCATAAACCCGATGCTTGCCTGATTTGGGCTCACACTGCCCAGGTAATGAACTTTCAGCGCGCCGGCAACGCCGACGAAAAAAGATCCAACGATGAAAGCCAAGGCGCGATAACGCCATGCATCAACGCCCACAGACTCGGCAAGTGCGGCCTTCCAGTGAATGGCATGCAAGGTCAGGCCAACGCGGGAGTTCTCGATGCGATAGAGAATGAACAGGGAAAAAGATACGATGGCCAAGCTTAAATAATAGTAAGGAATAGGATCAATAAAATCGATGCCCCAAAAGATCGGCGGTTCAACACCAGTTAACCCCCCGGTCCCCCCAAACACACCGACAAATTCTATCCAGGTCAGGCGAATGGCTTCCCCAGCCGCAAACGACCCGATCAGGAAATAAAACTGCGTCATCCGCAACAGCGGAAAACACAACAGGGCGGCGACCAAGGCAGCGACACCTCCGGCCAACGGTAATGTAAACCACATATCCAAGCCAAAATGGATAAACAGCAGAGACGCCGTATAAGCGCCAACCCCCATCATTACTGCATGGATAAGGGACCATTCGCCGGTCAACGTCACAAGCCGATAACTACAAACAGCCAGCACATTGATCGTCAGATAGATCAGCAGGTCCTGGTGGTAGAGTTTGAGAAAGTGAGGCACAGCCAAAAGGGCGGCAAGCAGGATAACGCCGATGACAACATTTTGGACAGTGAGCGTACTGGTGTTATTCACTTATTCTCACTCCCATTAAACCTGTCGGCTTAACAATCAAAACAACCACCATCAGTATCAACCCGCATATCGTTGCCACGGTTCCACCGAAGTAGACCGTCATAAAGGTATGAAACATCGCGTATAGAACAGCGGCCAATACGGCTCCGGACAAACTGCCCACGCCGCCTACGATCGTTACAATAAAGGCCGTGATGATAACGTTGTGCCCCATATGGGGATTAATATTGGTCAACGGGGCTACGAGTCCACCGGCCAACCCTGCCAATGCGGCGCCAACACCAATGGCGATGATGGAAATCCGATTGGTATTAATTCCTTGCAGTGCAGCGGCCTCCCTATCCTGGGCAACAGCACGCAACGCCCAGCCAAATTTACTGCGTGTCAGGAAGAACCAGAGCGAACCCAGCGCCGAAACAGAAATAATCAAGCTAAAAACTCTTTGATATGGAATGCGCAGGAATTCAAACAACACCAATGTGCCCTGGTATGGTGGCGGGACCTGTTTTGAAGGCCCATCTCCACCAATCAGGGTCGCAACTACCTGCAGAATAAACAGCACCCCGATCGAACATATCAACCCCGCCAATGGGTCGGCGCGCGTAGGTCGGAACAGGAACCGTTCCATCAGCAAGCCGATCACAGTAACCAGAACAATCGCAACCATGATGGCAGGGATATAGCTCAATCCGTATTGGGCGTGTAATAGCCAAATTGTGAAGGCGCCCACCATCACCAGTTCACCATGGGCGAAGTTAACGACGCCCATGACGCCAAAAATAAGCACCAAGCCGACGGCAAACAGCGCAAAAAACCCACCCTGAATAAGTCCGTTAACTATGGATAGGAGAAATAGCTCCATAAAACGTGATCCCCCGTCTTGCAACGCGACTTGCCGGACTGTTGTCCATGCGGATGATTAAGTTCGGCGGTGGCTTGTTAAGTAGGCCGAGTATTTTCCGCTGCGGCTTTGATGCGTAAACACAACACCCAGCGCATCGTGCCACAGCGGAAAATGGTCCCGGTCAGTTAAGTCAAAACTTTTGGCCTAACTGTTATCTCCACAATATTCAGACGGTCCGAAGTCCATGGGACTTCATGTACTTGGTAAGTACCCCGGCATGCTTGTCTAGCCAACCCGAAACACTTCCATATTCCTGAATCCGGGCCTTGCCGTCCTTGACTACAACGACGGGCCAACGACCGACGACGACGTTGTCCTGTCCCCACAGGTCCTTGCCCCACCACTTGCCGCCACCGAAGATAAACGCAGGGTTCTTGTTGCTTCTAAGGGTGGCCGATACGGCTTGCGGTTCGACGGTTCCCGCCTGTTTGGCACCTTCGATCCAGTTCAGCAGAATTGCCGGGTATTCCCAGGCAACAGCCGACCAGTCGTTGGGATGAGACTTGCGGAACTTGGCGTCGAAATCGCCCGGGTTGGGGAAGTTGATACCGCTTTCGTTCAGTTTTGGATCGTCGAAGTCCGGGAACTGGAAGATCGTGCCTTCGACGAATTCCTTGCTCGTCTTGGCGATGATCTCGTCGTAATAATCCAGCGTACAAGAGATGATCTTGCCCTTGAAGCCTTGATGATAGAGCTGTTCCATCAAAGGTGTGACGTAGAAGCTGGTCGCCATGCAAAAGACATCGGGCTTCTTCGCCAGCACTGAACTTACGATTGGCGCGAAGTCGGTGACGTCAAAGCCGTGCAGGTTGACATCGACGACCTCAATACCGGCGACTTCGAACGCCGCCTGGTAGGTCGCCGTGGATTGCAACCCATATTCGGCGTCATTGTTGGTGACGATCGCGGCGGTTTTGACTTCTGGGTGATGCTTGGCCAGCCATTCAACGCCAGTAACATTATAGAGCGGATGCGATTCGCACGTGGCGATCAGGTTTGGCGTGTCCGGCGTGATGTCGCTGCACAACAAGGTCGTTGTCAGCATTTTCTTGCGCTCAGCCCATTTAGCTATCGCACCAACGGTCGAGCCACCAAGCATCATGACCATTTTGACGTCATCTTCCGACACCATCTTCTTATAACCCTGAACGGCTTTTTCAAGATCATAGGCGTGGTCATAGGAGACGATTTCAATGGCGTAATTATCGTCACCAATATTAACACCGCCTGCCGCATTGATATCATCGGCGATAATTTGACAGCCATACAAGCCAGGTAAACCCCAAGGGGCATAATCGCCCGTCATCGGTATATTCATACCTACTTTAACCGTTTTCTGCCCTGCTGCGAAAACACGTGAGGGCAGACCTGAACTGACAACAAGCGCTCCGGCAGCAGTAGTGGTACGTACAAAATCTCTTCGTGATATTCCCATAGTAACTATCCTCCCTAATTTGATTTATAAGAAATTCTAGCTGACCCAACCACGAACAACAATACATCATAATTATATTGGTCTAAATTGGTTCATATTGGGATTGCACGTATGTAAGCCAAGGAAATCGCATAGTGCAACCAGAATTTTCTACATTGGTCTAAATTGGTCCGTTATGGGATTTTGTTGGAAGATGAGGTAACGGACCCTGACTTTCCCTAATCAGCATTATTGGGAGAGCAGAACTAATGTCTGCTTTGCATTGGTATGCACTCAGGTGCATCGCTGTGCACTGCTGTACATTGACGTTGTCCGGCTTCCGGCTCCCCTTCCCCACATCTGGTATTCTTTTACAAGTCTTGAAAACCAGCAGCGGTGAAAGCTCTTCCGAGGCTTCGAATTCCACCCCGTCCGCCAATACTCAAATGTGCATTCCTAGTGTTCAGGTGTGCTTTCACAGGCTAGTGAAAATTTGTTACCAGGACGTCTGCTTTTAGAGGCCAAAGCGGTGACCTTCCACAGGAATAATGAATGACTTGCCACTACGGCAATATTTAGCACTTAGCCTATCGCCAAAACCAATAACAAAGGATTTAAATTCCTTTTTTTGAGGTTTGATCGAAGTCAATGAACATATCTGCCAGCTCGCCATACTGCTCCCATACATTTGAGCCATCACCATAATATGAACATTGGAGACCTCCCATGAGTATTTCAGGACTTCGCCTGATAGGTGTCGGATTGGCTGCGGCTATGGCCGTTTCCATGACGGCAGGAACCGCCCAGGCCGCAGGAAAATTATCGGCTGAAGAGAAGACAACCGCCGACAAGATCTACTTCGAACGCTGTGCCGGTTGCCACGGCGTATTGCGTAAAGGCGCCACGGGCAAGAACCTTGAAACCAACCGCACCAAGGATCTTGGCTACGAACATCTTCGCGATTTCATCACCTACGGATCTCCTGGCGGCATGCCAAACTGGGGAACTTCGGGTGAATTAAGCGAAGGGCAAATCGACATCATGGCCCGCTATCTTCTGGAAGAGCCCGTTTCACCACCCGAATGGGGCATGAAACAGATGAAGGACACCTGGACACTGTTCGTTCCTCCGAACAAGCGCCCCTCCAAACAGATGAACAAGCTTGATCTTGACAACCTGTTTTCCGTAACCCTTCGCGATGCTGGCGAAGTCGCCCTGATTTCGGGTAGCGACTACAAGATCAAGACTATCATCCAGACCGGCTATGCCGTGCATATTTCGCGCATTTCGGCATCCGGCCGTTACCTGTTCACCGTCGGCCGTGATGCCTTGGTCAACATGGTCGACCTTTGGATGGACCCGCCGGCAACGGTGGCCCAGATCAAGCTTGGTTTGGAAGCCCGTTCCGTCGAAACATCCAAGATGAAAGGCTATGAAGATAAGTACGCCATCGGCGGCACCTACTGGCCACCGCAATACACGATCATGGACGGCGACACGTTAGAACCGTTGAAGATCGTTTCTACCCGTGGCACCACTTGGGACACTCAGGAATACCATCCGGAACCGCGCGTTGCGGCCATCGTGGCCTCACACTACCGCCCGGAATTCGTCGTCAACGTCAAGGAAACCGGCAAGATTCTGCTGGTCAACTACGCAGACATCGAGAACCTGAGTGTCACCACCATCGATGCCGAACGTTTCCTGCATGACGGTGGTTTCGATTCGACGGACCGGTACTTCCTGACCGCCGCCAACGCCCGCGATACCATTGTTGTCATCGACACCAAGACCGGCAAGCTGGTCAAAAAGATCACAGAAGGTGTCGGCGTCAAACCGCACCCGGGACGCGGTGCCAACTTCATGCATCCGAAGTTCGGCCCCGTGTGGTCAACCAGCCACTTAGGCGACGATTCCATCGCCATGATCGGTACCGACCCCAAGGGTCATCCGGACAGCGCCTGGAAGGTTGTTTCCAGCATCGATGGTCATGGTGGCGGATCGCTGTTCATCAAGACCCACCCGAAATCCAAGAACCTTTGGGTAGATGCGCCGCTGAACTCTGATGAAGAGGTCTACCAGTCGGTCAGCGTCTTCGATATCAATAATCTCGATAAAGGCCCGGAAGTCATTCCCGTCGCCAAGTGGGCAAACCTGAAAGAAGGCGCCCAGCGCGTCGTCCAGGGGGAATACAACAAGGCCGGCACCGAAATCTGGTTCTCTGTCTGGAACGGCAAAGCCCAGGAATCGGCGATCGTGGTGATTGACGACAAGACGCGTAAGCTGAAAAAGGTGATCAAGGACAAGCGCCTCGTCACCCCGACCGGCAAGTTCAACGTCTACAACACCAAGAACGACGTCTACTGATGAAACTTTGGGGGGTGAGGTTTTAAGCCTCGCCCCCCGCTTTTGTAGATATTTTTTTAGAAATTTTTTTGCTAAACAAAAACAAAATCGGAGACCAAAACGATGGACGAGACGGGACGTATATATCTGGTGGGGGCGGGCCCCGGCGATCCGGACCTGCTGACGGTCAAGGCGTTGAAGGCCTTGAAAAAGGCAGATGTGGTCGTCTACGACCGACTGATTTCGGATGAAATTCTTGATTTGATTGGTCCCGGCGCGGCGCGTATTTTCGTCGGCAAGGCGGCCAGCAACCATCATCTACCGCAAGAGGACATTAACGCACTTTTGGTCAAACTGGCGAAGACGAGTCATACAATCGTGCGCCTGAAGGGTGGCGATCCGTTCGTCTTCGGTCGTGGCAGTGAAGAGGCACTGTATCTGGCCCGTCATAACATTGCGTTTGAGGTGATCCCGGGAATTACTGCCGCATCGGGCATCAGTTCATCGCTGGGAATCCCGTTGACCCACCGGGGCCTGTCGACGGGCGTGCGTTTCGTTACTGGCCACGCCAAGGGCGATGAAGATTTAGATCTGGACTGGAAAAGCCTGGCCGACGAACAAACGACGCTTGTTTTCTATATGGGCCTTGCTAATTTATCTGAGATATCCCGGCGCCTGATCGCCGAGGGCCTATCACCGGGAACGCCCGCAGCGGCGGTATCGAAAGGCACCGTCAATGGCCAACGTCAGTGCATTGGTACCCTGGCTGATTTGTCGGGACTGGTGGCAGACATTGACCTTCCTTCGCCGGTGCTGATTATAGTCGGACAAGTCGTCGGATTGGCCGATATGCTGAACTGGCAGGAGTTGCCCTATGAAGACGCTTATAGCGCGATGGAACTCCCGGAAAAGCGGGAATGCTCTGCTTAACGCGGTCATGCTGCTGGCGTTGATTGTGGCGGTAGGGCCGGCATACGCCGACATTCCAGACGAACGCCAGACCGAGCTTTTGTATTTCCTGAAACAGGACTGCGGTTCCTGTCATGGCCTTACCCGTAAGGGCGGACTGGGCTCACCGCTGCTGCCGGAAAGCATTGCCGGACGCAGCGACAAAGAGCTCACCGAAATTATTCTCGACGGCCTTCCCGGCACCCCGATGCCGCCGTGGCGGGCCTTGTTAACCGTGGAAGAGGCAGGCTGGTTGGTGCATGCCATCAGAGAGGGCAAATGAGAAGCTTGAAAATCCATTGGGTCCCCTTGGCTATCGTGCTTGCTGTCTTTGTCGCAGCCTGCAGTGGGCCGGAATTAAGGGCTACCGGCGACCTTGGGCTGGTTATCGAACGGGCCGACAGTTCGGCCCTGATTATCGACACCTCGGCCCGCACGCGCCTTGCCCGAGTCACCGGCCTCGGCGATCTCAGCCATGCCTCGGTAGTGTATTCCCGCGATGAGCGCTTCGCCTATGTCTTTGGCCGTGACGGCGGCCTTACAAAGGTCGATATGCTAACTGCAACAATCGCCAACCGGGTTATCCAGGGCGGCAACTCCATCGGTGGTGCCATCTCCCAGGATGGCGCTCTGGTCGCCGTATCCAATTACGAACCCGGCGGTGTCAAGATATTTGATTCTGGCACCCTCGATCTGGTCGCCGATATCCAAGCCGACTCGAAGACCGTCGGGCTGGTCGACGCGCCGGGTCGGCGCTTTGTCTTCGGCCTGTACGACAAGGGCGAAATATGGGTCGTCGATATGTCCGACCGGGCCAACCCTCAAATCACAAAATTCAAGAATGTCGGCGACCAGCCCTATGATGGGCTGATCACGCCGGACGGACGCTATTATCTTGCCGGGCTGTTTGGCGAAGACGGCATGGCGTTGCTTGATTTATGGAATCTGGAAGGCGGTGTGCGCCGTATTTTGGGCGATTACGGCAAGGGTCAGGAAAAACTTCCGGTCTACAAAATGCCCCATCTGGAAGGATGGGCCATTGCCGACGGCCATGCCTTTGTTCCCGCCGTCGGCCGTCATCAGGTGCTGGTCGTCGATATGGCAACATGGCTTCAAGTCGCGACTATTCCCGTTTACGGGCAACCAGTATTCGTCATGGCCAGGCCCGATGGCCGTCAGGTGTGGGTCAATTTTGCGGTGCCAAATAACGGTACGGTGCAGGTCATCGACGTTCCGCAACTGAAGATCGTCAAGACCCTGACCCCTGGCAAGGGTGTCCTGCACATGGAATTCACGCCCCGCGGCGAGGAAGTCTGGCTGTCGGTGCGCGATCTCGACAAGCTGGTTATTTACGATACGCAAAAAATAGAAGTGTTAAAAGAACTGCCGGCATTGAAGCCCAGCGGAATTTTCTTCACCGCCCGCGCCCACAGGATCGGCCTATGAACGATTTAACAAAAAATTTGCTTGATGAATTTCAGAGGGATTTTCCGATGACTGCCAGGCCCTATGCGGCGATTGCAGAGCGGCTGGAGGCCTCTGAAGACGATGTAATTGAGGCCCTGAAGGGACTGCATGAGCAAGGCACCCTAAGCCGTGTCGGCGCGGTGATCCAAACCGGCACCGTCGGCCACAGCACCTTGGCCGCAATGTCAGTGCCATCGGATCGCCTCGACGAGGTCGCTACCATTGTAAGCGGGTTCGATGCTGTCAACCACAACTACGAGCGTGAGCACCACCTGAATTTGTGGTTTGTCATCACCGCAGAAAACGCCGACGCCGTCGACGGGGTAATCGCCGAAATCATCCGCCTGACCGGGATCAAGGTGCTGAACCTGCCGATGCTCGATAATTATCATCTTGATTTGGGGTTTCGCCTGCAATGGAATTGAACGAACAGGAAAAACTTCTGGTATCCGTCATCGCCGATGGTCTGCCGCTGGTGCCCAGGCCGTTCGCCGAAATCGGTCGTTTTGTCAGCATGGACGAAGACGCGGTCATCCGGTCCCTATCGAATATGGTCGCGGGCGGCATTATCAAACGCTTCGGCTTGATCGTGCGTCACCACGAACTGGGTTACAGAGCCAATGCCATGACCGTATGGGACATTCCCGACGACCGGGTCGCCGACATTGGGCGCAGTTTTGGCCAAGCCGACTGCGTTACGTTATGTTACCGGCGTCCCAGGCGACTGCCTGACTGGCCCTATAATCTTTTCTGCATGGTGCATGGCCGTGAACGCGAAGCAGTGCTCGAGCAGATCGAACAATTGGCGCGCTCCATGGGCCTTGAAGATGCACCCCGCGACGTATTGTTCAGTGGGCGGCGTTTTAAGCAACGGGGCGCCCATTATGATGCGACCCCGGAAACACTGGAACGCACGGCATGAAACAGCAAACGGTCACTCTGGATGCTACAGACCGGGCCATCATCAACGACCTGCAGGGCGGATTTCCGTTGTCGGAAGAACCGTTCGCGGATGCGGCCAGGGATCTCGGCATCGACGGGCATGAACTGATGGTGCGCATTGACCGGATGTTGAAGAACGGAGCCCTGAGCCGCTTCGGACCTATGTACCATGCCGAAAAAATGGGCGGCGGCCTGACATTGGCGGCGATAAAAGTGCCTGAAGACGACTTCGAAAACATCGCCGGTATCGTCAATGAATTTGCCGAAGTCGCCCACAATTACGCCCGCGATCACGCCTTAAATATGTGGTTCGTCATCGCCACAGAGACACCCGAGAGGGTCGATGAGGTGATCTCTGAAATTGAAGTGGCAACGGGGCTCAAGGTTCACAATATGCCGAAGATCGACGAATTTTTTGTCGGCCTCAGGTTTGAAGCATGAGCATGGAGGATGATGTGTTGAGTAACGCCATCATAGGCCTGGATGAAACTGACCGACGTATCATCAAGGCGACGCAAGGGGGCCTTGGCCTGTCGCTACGGCCTTATGATGCCGTTGCTCTGGAAGTTGGCTCCGATACCCACGACGTTATCCGGCGCATGAAACGCATGCTCCACGCCGGCATCATCCGCCGTATCGGCGTCGTGCCCAATCATTACGCGCTTGGCTACACGGCCAACGGCATGACAGTCTGGGATGTGGATGACGCTCGCATTGATGAACTAGGCCACCTTATTGGCGCCCTTGATTTTGTCAGCCATTGTTACCACCGGCCACGCAACCTGCCCGACTGGCGCTATAACCTGTTTTGTATGGTGCACGGCCATGATCGCGCCGAGGCAGAGGCCCACGCAGATGAAATAGCCGCCATTTTGGGGGACGCTGCCCGTAACCATGAAATCCTGTTCAGCACCCGCATCTTGAAAAAAACCGGCCTCAGGTTGGTGGCATAATATGTTCCGGCTGACAAAATTTCTTGAGCAAATCGATAATCCGACTGCGCCGGGCCCTAGACGCGACCCGCCGGGGCCTGTGGTCATCTGGAATTTAATCCGGCGCTGCAACCTGACCTGCAAGCACTGCTACGCCATTTCAGCAGACAAGGATTTCCCCGGTGAGCTTTCCACTGACCAAGTGTTCAACGTTATGGCAGACCTGAAGCAATTCAAGGTACCGGCGCTGATTCTTTCCGGCGGCGAACCACTGCTGCGGCCGGATATTTTTGAAATTTCAAAGAAGGCCAAGGATTTGGGATTCTATGTCGGCTTGTCAACCAACGGCACCTTGATCGACGAAGCCATGATCGAAAATATTGCCGCCATCGGTTACGATTACGTCGGCGTCAGCATCGACGGTATCCGCACCACCCACGACAAGTTTCGCCGCATGGAAGGCGCATTTGATAAATCCCTGCACGGTATTCGGTTGTGTCGTGACCGCGACCTGAAAATCGGCTTGCGCTTCACCATGACCCAGGACAACG
>JABMOQ010000106.1 GCA_013204045.1 Rhodospirillaceae bacterium
CACCGGGCCGGGTTCAAGGTGCCGGACCGCACCTATGAGTTGGCGATCACCGGCATGACCTGCGCGTCCTGTGTCGGGCGGGTCGAAAAAGCCTTGCTGAAAGTTTCCGGCGTCATCAAAGCCGAAGTCAATCTGGGCAATGAACATGCCCGGGTCACGGCGCAGGCCGGGGCGGCAAGTGTCGCCGATTTGATTCAGGCGGTCCGGAAAACCGGCTTCGGGGCCAGCGCCCTGACCGGCGACGACGCCGAACATAAAGAAGAAGAAAGACAGGCGACGATCAAGGCGCGCCGCGATCTCGGCGTGGTCACCGGCTCGGCCCTGCTGACATTGCCGTTTTTTATTGCCATGGCATCGGAAATGAGCGGCGGTAGTTTTTCGCTTTCCCCCATGACCCAACTGGCATTGGCCACACCGGTGCAGTTTATCGCCGGGGCGCGTTTCTATCGCCCGGCCTGGGCGGCACTGAAGGCCGGCACCGGCAACATGGACTTGCTGGTCGTGCTCGGCACCTCGGCCGCTTATTGGCTCAGCGTGTTTATGATGTTCAGCCCCGATCTTGGCATCGACGGGCATTTGTATTTCGAAGCCGGGGCCGCGGTCATTACACTCGTCTTACTCGGCAAGTTGCTGGAATCACGGGCCAAGCGCGGCACCACGGCGGCGATCCGGGCGCTCATGGACCTGCGCCCGGAAAACGCCCGGGTGCTGCGAGATGGAAATGAGGTCGAGGTTCCGGTGGCGCTGGTCATCAGCGGTGACATGGTCGTCGTGCGTCCCGGCGAACGACTGCCCGTCGACGGGGTTATTGTTGAAGGGGCTTCGCAATGCGATGAATCCCTGCTGACCGGCGAAAGCCTGCCCGTTGAAAAACAGCCCGGCGACACGGTTACCGGCGGCGCCATCAACGGCGAAGGATTGCTGAAAATTCGGGCGACCACGGTCGGCTTAGAATCGGCGTTGGCCCGCATCATCGGACTCATTCAAAGCGCCCAGGCATCGAAAGCGCCGGTGCAAAAGCTGGTCGATCAAATCGCCGCCGTGTTTGTGCCGGTGGTCGTGGTTATCGCCGTTAGCGCGTTCGCTTACTGGAGCCTGTTCGGCGGACTCGACATTGCGCCTTCGATCATCAACGGGGTCACGGTGTTGGTGATTGCGTGCCCGTGTGCGCTGGGGCTGGCGACACCGACGGCGATCATGGCCGGCACCGGGGCGGCGGCCCGCACCGGTATTTTGATCAAAGACGCCGAGGCGCTGGAGCTGGCCCATAAAATAAATGTCGTCATCCTGGACAAGACCGGCACCCTGACCGAAGGGCGGCCCATGGTCAGCGACATTTATGCCATCGATGGTGACGCAAACGGTTTTCTGAAACAGGCGGCATCGGCGCAAAAGGGTAGCGAGCATCCGTTGGCCCGTGCCGTGCTGGCAAAGGCCAAAGGTATGGACCTGTTGTCACCGGAAAATTTCAAGAGCCATACGGGGCGCGGCCTGGAGGCGACGATCGGTGGCCGGGCGCTGGTCATCGGCAACCGCCGCATGATGTCGGAAGCCGGGCTTTCAACCGAAACACTTGAGCAAAAGGCCGTTACCTATGAAGGCCAGGGCCGGACCGTCATGTGGGTCGCCGAAACAACCCCCGAAAAGAAACTTCTCGGCCTGATCGCCGTCGGCGATGCCATCAAGGCGACCGCCGCCTCTACGGTCGAACGCCTGAAGGCGCTTGGTATCGAAACCGTCATGCTGACCGGCGACAATTCCTTAAGCGCCGCCTGGGTTGCCGAAGCGGTCGGCGTCGACCGGGTCATTGCCGAAGTGCTGCCAGCTGACAAGGCGGCCGAGGTCGAGCGCCTGAAGGCCGAGGGCAAGACCGTGGCCATGGTCGGTGACGGCGTTAACGATGCTCCGGCATTGGCGGCCGCCGATGTGGGCATCGCCATGGGGACGGGCACGGATGTGGCCATGCACACGGCGGGCATCACCCTGATGCGCGGCGATGCGGAATTGATTGTCGATGCCATTGATGTGTCGCGGGCGACCTATTCGAAAATCCGCCAGAATCTTTTCTGGGCCTTCATCTACAATATCATCGGCATCCCGCTGGCCGCCGCCGGCCTGCTCAGCCCGGTGGTTGCCGGTGCGGCCATGGCCTTAAGCAGTGTGTCGGTGGTCAGCAATTCATTGTTGCTGCGGCGGTGGCGGCGGAAGGCTTAGGCGAGAGACAGATAAAACTGAAACGCCGTGCCGGTGATCATCGAGCCGACGGCGGCCAGCGCCAGATACCACAGGAATACCGGTCGCTTGACCAGCGCGAACACGGCGACCGCCGCCGGGATCGAGGTGACCGCGCCGGCGGTCATGAAGGCCAGGGCCGGGCCCTCGGCCATGCCGCTTTGCAGCAGGCCTGAAATCAGCGGGATCGCCGCATAACCGTTCATGTAGGCCGGGATGCCGATGACAACGGCCAGCGGCATGGCAAAGGTGCTGTCCGGGCCAAGCCAGCCGGCGATGACATCACCGGGCAGGTACGTCACCATCAGGCTTTCAATGGCGAAGGCCAGCAGCAGCCACTTGCCCAGGAACAGCATCGTCCATTTGAATATTTCCGTGAATTTCTGTTTGCGTGCCGGTTCTTTCCAGAAAATCCACAGCGGTTTTTCATCGCCAATGACAGGTTGGCAGGAGCCGCAGGAGGATATCTGTTCCTTCAGGGGGTCGGCGAAGCCGCCGGTTTTTAGCACCAGATGCGTGGCGAAGCCGCCGAACAGGCCGATGGCGAAGGCGGCCAGAGTCTTGGCGATGGCGAATTCAAGGTTCAGCCCGCCAAGGGTCAGCAGGAACATTTCCGGATCCATGATCGGTGACGACAGCCAGAACGCCATCACCGCCGGTAACGGCACCCCGGCGGCGAGCAGGGCGGCGATGATTGGAATGACCCCGCAGGAACAGAACGGTGACAGCGCCCCGAAGACAGAAGCCGATACGATAACCACCAGCCAGTGGCCGGAAAACACCCGGCCGATGACCCGATCGGCCCCGGACGCGGCGAGCCAGGCGGCGGCCACGGCGCTGGCCGCCAGGAACGGTGCGATATTGATCATGCTCAGGGTGGTGAAGCGGTAGCTTTCAACCGCCACCCGCGGCGGCAGCAGGGCGGCGACACCGATGGCCAGGGTAAAAATCGCCAGCACCACCTTGTCGGTGCGCCCCAACCACTGTGAAAACCCGGAGGCATAAGCAGCGAGGGTGCTCATGACGCCAGATGCTCACTGTCATCAAGACCCAGACAACATTCGGCTGTCAGGTAGGCGATGATTTCATCCATGGATCGGTATTCGGCGCGGCAGATGATTTCCCGGCTTTGTCGCTGCTGGCTGACCAGCCCGGCGGCGACCAGTCGGGTGATGTGATGGGTCAGGGTCGAGCCCGGTACGCTCAAGGCACGTTGCAGGGTTCCTACATTGGCGCCACCATCACCGGCGCGGATCAGGAGGCGGAAAATTTCGAGTCGCGTCTGGTTGCCAAGGGCTTCCAGTCGACCGGCGATCTGGTCATTTTTCATCCCTTGATGGTAGGTTAAACAGCACGATATGTCAATAATACTAGAAATATCGAAATATAAGATATTCCATTGAAAAAACACAGGAAAGATCAATTCCAAAACATTCCAGTACGGTGTATAGTAAAGGAAATTGAAGGCATTCTGATGTGAAGGAGGACGATGATGAATATCGGATATGTGGCCGAGCAAACCGGCGTTCCTGCCAAGACCATCCGTTACTATGAGGAGGTCGGACTGATCCCGCCGACCCGGCGCGCCGAAAACGGCTACCGCGACTATTCGGACACCGATGTCGAAACCCTGCGTTTTATTCAGCGCGCCCGGCGGCTCGGTTTTTCGATCAAGGATGTGGGCAATCTTCTCAACCTGTGGCACGACAAGAACCGGGCCAGTGGTGACGTCAAGCAGTTTGCCCTGACCCATATCAAGGAAATTGAAGAACGCATTGAGGAACTGGAGTCGATTCGCCAGACCCTGATCAAGCTGACCAATGATTGTCATGGTGACGATCGCCCGGATTGTCCCATCCTCAACGATCTGGCATGTTGCCACTAAGATCATTTGGTGAAAACGACACCCAAACACACATCGCCCGGTCGTGCGGAAGGCGCCACTTTCCGACCGAACCTGGGGCGCCAGCTGGGCCTTGCCGCCGCCGCTCTGGCGGCGATTGTCGTGGGTTATTTGTTGATCACCATGGTGCGGGCGCCTGAACAGGCAAAGAAGACATCGCCGACAGAGGTCGCCGACGCAAGCACCGAGCACACGTCCCCGGAACCCTGGTACAAAAAACAAAGTCCGCCGCCGGAGCTGATTACCGTACCCGATGCGCCCCTGTTCCCGGAAGCCGAAGAAGAAGAAATTGCCCTGCCGGACAAACGCCTGGCCTATGAAGAAGCCCTGCCGCGCGATGTTTTTGAGCAGCAGCCGCAATTCACACAGGCCCAGCCCCTTGCGCCGATAGTAAAACCGAAGCCTGGGCAGGAAACCCCGGAGCAGTTGGCCGCCGTGGTCCCGGCCATACCTGGACAGCTACCGACATGGCTTGTGAATGCCGTCGCCGCGCCCGATACCGGCGGCAAGCCGATGATTGCTTTGGTCATCGATGACATGGGCGTGGACCGAAAACGCTCGACCAGAATTATTGATCTCAAGGGGCAAATGACCCTGTCGTTTCTGACCTATGCCCGCGATCTGGCCGAACAGACCGGGCGGGCGCGCAAGCTTGGTCACGAATTGATGCTGCATGTGTCCATGGAACCGGGCAGCAAGGCCGTCGATCCCGGCCCCAATGCCCTGTTGACGGAACTGTCTGAAATAGAAATACGTCGCCGCCTGGAATGGGGAATGGGCCGCTTCAAGGGATATGTTGGCATTAACAACCACATGGGTTCGAAATTTACTTCTGATGAAAAATCCATGCGAATCGTGATCGAGGAAATCAAGCGCCGTGGCCTTCTGTTTCTTGATTCAAGAACTTCCGGCAGAACTGTCGGGATCAAGCTGGCCCGCGAAATGGGCGTGCCTCACGCCAACAGGAACGTGTTCATTGATCACGTCAACGAGATCGATTCCGTTAACACACAGTTACACCAGGTCGAGGCCGTGGCCCGCCGGCAGGGATATGTGGTCGCCATCGGCCACCCGCGGGAGGTTACCCTTAAGGCCCTCGGGCCATGGCTGAAAACCGTTGAGGGCAGGGGCTTCAAGCTGGTGCCGTTAACGACCATCGTTCGCCGATATGGCGTCGGTCCTTGACCTTCCATCGTCCTTGACCTTCCATCAACGGGAAGGCGTATAACAAAATGATACATGTATATTGAACCAGGGGATGATTGATATGACGGCAACCTATAACGTTCTCGGTATGACCTGCGGCGGTTGTGCCAAGTCGGTAACCAACGCCATCAAGGCGGCGGCACCGGGATCGGAAATTACCGTCGATCTGGAGGCCAAGCAGGTGACGGTCGAAGGCTTCGATGATGCTGCTATCATCGCCCAAGCCGTCGAAGATGCTGGTTTCGAATTTGCCGGGCCTGCTTCTTAAGGCAAGGTTTATTTCTTACCCAAAAAGTAACCAGAGAAGTTTGTCCGACGATATAACGCGGCGCAGAATATTAACCACGCCCAATTGGTTTTTTTCGTCAATGGCGACGTTTATTCGTTCCAGGTAGAATAAGCTATCTTTCATGAGTCGCTGAAATTGTTCGTTGGCGGCGATACCGGACGGGGCCTCATCGACGCATTTTTTGTACGCGGCAATGGTCTCGTCGAGCCGGTTTTGCAAATCGCTAACCTGGGCCGGGTCGCTAAAATCAGGCTGGTTTTGGCGAAATTCAAAAAGTTTCTGAAAGGCTTTATTGGCCGCATCCACATGATCGGAAAATATCACCACATTGCTGCGGCGGCGCATGTCTGCCAGCAGGCCGCGAATGGGGCTCAGTTGGTCCGTAACCTGTTCGGCATTTCCATCGCCGACCGCGACGAGGCCGAGGTCGATACGTTTTGCGACGTCCTCTAGTGTTTCGCGCCATTTGGGATCGGCCGCATAGGCGGCTGGTGGATTTTCAGAATATCGGGAAACAATTTTCGCCCACTTCCCGGCCATTTCGTCCAACTCGAAGGCCGCCGTCATGGTGTTGCCAGTACGCGTATAAAACATTGCCTGGCGATAGTGCGCATAGGCATCCCCTTGGGCTGCATGAAACGCATCCGCTTCCCCGGCATGGGTCTCAAGGGGTATCATGATGCCAAGGATGACCGTGACCAAGGTGGAGAATATCTTTATACTCTCAATAACATTCATGCCATGAACCTAGTTTATGCATATTCAATAATTATGATACAGTATGTGTTTCGTCCTCTCAGGTCAAAAAAATGAAAATGCCGTTATGAGTATTAGCCGCCGAACGCTGAATTCCATCGCATTGGGGGGGCTCGCCGCAACGCTGTTTCCGCCAGCCCCTCAAGCTGCCCAGGATAAATATGCAGCCATACTGAAAGCCGATGGCCAGTTCGGGACATATACCCAACCCTGGTTTTTGAATAGCTTCCTGGAATTAGCCGATGACCTGGAAAATGCCAGGAGCGCTGGAAAACGTTTTGCTATTATGTGGGACCAGGAGGGCTGCCCCTATTGCCGCGAAACCCATCTTGTTAACTTTTCCATCCCTGCCGTTCAGGACTATGTGGAAGCCAACTTCGATATTGTGCAGATGGATATTCGCGGCTCCCGCGAGGTGACCAATTTTGACGGCGAAGTTATGAGCGAAAAGAAATTAGCGGCTCTTAACCTGGTCCGTTTTACGCCGACCTTCCAGTTTTTCCCGGAAACCGTAGAAGAGGTTATGGGCAAAAGCGGCAAGGAAGCGGAGGTGGCGCGTATTCCGGGTTACATGAAGCCCTATTTTTTCCTGACACATTTTCAGTATGTCCACGAAAAGGCCTATACAAAAACAAATTTCCTAAAATACCTGAAATCCCAAGTTGCCGACTTAACCGCCAAAGGCCAGTCCGTTCCCAATTGGTAAAAGATCGAAGTTCAGTTCTTCGCCGCCGCGAAGCGCACCGCTTCTTCGGCGGCGCGAATAAGGGCGCGGGCCTTGTTGCAGCTTTCCTGGTATTCAGCTTCCGCATCTGAGTCGGCGACGATGCCGCCGCCGGCTTGCACGTACATGGTGCCGTCCTTGACCACGGCGGTGCGCAGCGCGATGCAGGTATCCATGTTGCCGTCGGCGCCGAAGTAGCCTATGCAGCCGGCATAAACGCCGCGCTTTTCGGTTTCCAACTCGTCAATAATTTCCATGGCGCGGACCTTCGGCGCCCCCGACACGGTACCCGCCGGGAAGCCTGCGAACAGGGCGCGGATGGCATCGAAGGCCGGGTCCAGCTCGCCCTCCACGTTGGAAACGATATGCATGACGTGGGAATAACGCTCGATGATGTTGCGCGCCGTAACCTTGACCGTGCCAATTTTGGCGACCCGGCCGACGTCGTTGCGGCCAAGGTCGAGCAGCATCAGATGTTCGGCCAGCTCTTTCGGGTCGGCCAGCAGGTCTGCGGCCAGGGCCTCGTCCTCTGCCGGTGTTTCACCCCGCGGCCGGGTCCCGGCGATGGGCCGGATGGTGACTTTATTGTCGCGCACCCGGACCAGAATTTCCGGACTCGAGCCGACCACCGAAAAACCACTGAAGTTCAGGTAAAACAGGAACGGCGACGGGTTTAGCCGCCTGAGGGCCCGGTACAGGGAAAACGCCGGCAGCTTGAACGGAACCGCGAAACGCTGCGACAACACGACCTGGAAAATATCACCGGCCAAAATATATTCCTTGGCCTTGGCGATCATGTCGAAGAAGCGTTCCTTGCTCATATTGGAAACCGGTTGCGGCGATTCGTGCTCCCTTGAATCAATTCGGTGGGCCACGGGAGTCTCGAACGCGGAAACAGCTTCGGCCAGTCGGTGGGTCGCGGCCTCCAGCGCCTGATCGGCAGTGACGCCACTGGCGGGGCGCACCGGGGTGGCCAGGCGGACGCTGTCCTCAATGGTGTCAAACACGGCAATGACCGTCGGGCGCACAAAAATACCATCGGGGACGCCCACAACATCCGGGTTCTGGTCGGGCAGGTTTTCAACCAGACGCACCGTGTCATAGGCCATGTAGCCGACAAGCCCGGCAGCCATGGGCGGCAGGCCGTCGGGCAGGTCCATGGCCGATTCGGAAATGATCGCATTCAGCGATTCAATGGTCGGCTCGGGGCATTGTTCATATGCTTGCGGGGGGGCCCCGGCAGTGCGGTTGATTTCGGCGCGATTGCCGAAACAGCGCCACACCAGGTCAGGCTTGAATCCGATAAAGGAATAACGGCCGCGAATGGCGCCGCCTTCGACGGATTCCAGCAAGAAACAATTATCGGCGTCGCCAGCCAACTTGTGGAAAGCCGAGACCGGTGTATCCAGATCCGATACCAGTGACGTCCACACGACCTGCGGTTTGCCTTTGTCGTAGGTACCCCTGAATTCTGCGGTGTCCGGGAAGAGCTCCATGGAACCTGCCTAGAATTGCGCGTTGACGGCTTGGTTATTGATCGAAACGGGGTAGTAAGTTCTGAGTCCACGAGCCAGTTGATCCATCAGGTCGGAACGAAGCGAGGTCGCCAGCTCATTGCCGACCTTGGTCACGGCGGCCTGATCTGCGGCGGCGTTGACAGTCACAATTTCCTTCACTCGGGCGACAACGTACGCTTCCCCGGAAATATCTGTCACCGACTTACCTTTTTGAATATCGAACAAGGCGTCGACAAGGCCCGTCGAAAGATCGCCACTGCCGCTACGCAAGAACGGAGCCGTCGTCGTCACTTTCAGGCCCTTGTCTGCGGCAAGTTTGAACAGGTCTTCTCCGCCATTAATTTTTTCAACCATGGCGTCGGCCTGTTGTTTTGCCAATTCGGCGCGCTTGGCTTTTTTCCAATCCTCGCTAACTTCATTTCTGACATCGGCCAGCGGTGTTAGCTGCGGCGCCGTCACCTGATCGACGCGAACAATAAAATAACCGTCGCTGCCAGCTTCGGTGAGTTGGCTTTCCATGCCTTCCGGGGTATTAAAGGCGGCGCCGATGAATTCACTGCCGGGCAGGTTTTCGACCAGCTTGCCGTTACGGTCACTGCCGTCGCGCCCGATATCGGCGATCATGACAAGCGGCAGGTTAAACGCCCGGGCCGCATCCTCAAGGGTCGAGCCGCTGCCCAGTTCGTCTTCCAGTTTGTTGGCCAATCCGTAAAGGGCGTCGAGGGCCTGTTCGGTGGCAATCTCTGTGGCGATTTTCTCGCGCACATCGGATAACGGTTTCTGTTTTGCAGGCTCGATGCTGACCAGCCGCAGGATATGCCAGCCGAGGACGGTCTTGATGGGAGCGGTGTAGCCGCCTTCGACAAGGTTGAAGGCGACGTCGGCCAGTTCCGGCGGCATTTGGGCCTTGCTCATTTGTCCGAGTTCAATGTCGGTGTCGCTCATATCGGCAAGGTCTTTGGCAACCTTGGCAAATTTTTCGCCCGTACCAAGCAGACTATGGGCTTTCTTGGCGCCTTCTTCGTCGCTGAGCCGGATCTGCTCCAGGGTTCGCATTTCGGGTGTGGAAAATTCGTTGAGGCGATCTTCATAGGCGGCGGCGACGGCTTCATCGGCAACGGCAATTTCCTTGGCCAGGTCCGCTGCCTTCAGGCTGATGGCCGTCAGGCTCCTGAATTCCGGTGCGGTGTAGCGCCCGGCATTGTCCTTATGGTATTTGGCCAGGTCTTCTTCCGTCGGTTCCGGAATGTCGGTGATCGATGACATTAAAATGGATACGGATTCTGCGATGCGCTTTTCGTTCCTGTGCCGGTACAGGGTTTCGGCCATGGGCGTTGATATTTCACCACCATCGAAAATGCTCAAAAGCTGGGCCCGGCGGACGTCGCCGCGCATCATGTCCACATACGCGGTTTCCGAAAGCCGGTTGGAAAACAGCAGTTGTTGGAAGCGGTTGCGATCGAACTCGCCATTTTCGTTTTTGAAGCCCGGGAAGTGGCGGATGTCATCACGCACAATGTTGTCGGTGACCAGAATGCCGAGACCGCTAGCGGCAAGGTCATAGAGCGAACGGTCAACGATTCGGTTCAGCACGCCATCGACGATACCAAACATGCGTGCCTGTTCATCGTTAAGGGGGGTGCCAAGGGCGTTTGACAGCCGTTCGATCTCGCGCTGGTATTCGCGGCGCAATTGTTCGGGGCCGATTTTGGCGTCACCCACGGTGGCGACGGAATTATCTCCGCCGCCGGGGCTGAACACGTCGGCCACCCCCCACAAGGCAAAACTGAGGATCAACATGCCGAGCAGGGTCTTAACGACAATACCGGCGGAACGTTTGCGAATGGCACCAAGCATGTTTGTGTTCTTTATATAAAGTTACAACGGGGCGGGGCGGCATCATAAAAGCCCCCCCATTGGCTCGCAACCTACGAATCCCCTAAGGGAATGTCCATTGTTTTCCCCACCCTTAGGAGTATTGGTGCCGGCCGGGCCATGTGATAGGAATACCGCCAATTCAAGACTTTATGTATTTCAGTTAAGGAACCTTAAATTATGACCGCATCCAGACGACCTTTAATTGCCGGTAACTGGAAAATGAATGGCCTCAGTGGCGATGGCCTGACCCTGGCCGCGGCCGTTGCCGATTACTATAAAGGCAAGGGTGCGGCATCGTTTGACATGCTGATCTGCCCACCATTCACCCTGTTGGGGGCCGCCGGTGGCGCCATAGAGGGCTCCGGTGTCAGCCTCGGCGCCCAGGACTGCCACATGGCCGAAAAGGGTGCCCATACAGGCGATATCAGCATCGCCATGCTGGCCGATACGGGGTGCAGCCATGTTATCGTCGGCCATTCGGAACGGCGCACCGATCACGGCGAAACCAATGAGGTTGTTTGCGCCAAGGCCGAGGCCACCAACGCCGGGGGGTTGATCGCCGTGGTCTGCATCGGCGAGACCGAGGCCGAGCGCGATGCCGGCAAGACGCTGGATGTGGTTAAAACCCAAATCGCCGGATCGGTTCCAGGAGGCGCCACGGCCGCCAATACGGTCGTTGCCTACGAGCCCGTATGGGCCATCGGCACCGGGCGGACGCCCACATCCGATGAAGTACAGGACGTACACGCCTTCATCCGAAGCGAGCTGGCGGGTAAGCTGGGACAGGATCATGCGGATGGCATCCGGTT
This sequence comes from Rhodospirillaceae bacterium, assembly GCA_013204045.1. GTDB lineage: Bacteria > Pseudomonadota > Alphaproteobacteria > Rhodospirillales > JABHCV01 > JABMOQ01. The sequence continues at coordinate 11,315 of JABMOQ010000106.1, forward strand.
GCTTTACGGCGGCTCCATGAACCCCGGAAATGCCAAGGAATTGCTGGCGTTGGCCGATGTGGACGGCGGTCTGATCGGCGGTGCCAGCCTGAAGCCGGGCGATTTCGGTGCCATCGGCGACAGTTGCTAGGATTGCAAAACTTTAAAACTGCAATTTTCCCTAGCCAAAAGGCCTTTCCCCCATTAAAAGCGGCGGCTTAGGGCTTTGTCCGGACCCGGCGGAATGAATAGACCATGATTACAGTCATTTTAGTAATTCACCTGATACTCGCCATCACCCTCGTCGGCACCGTGCTGCTACAGCGCAGCGAAGGCGGCGGCCTGGGTATGGGCAGCGGTGGCGGTGGCGGCATGGGCGGTTTCATGACCGGACGCGATACGGCCAATCTGCTGACCCGCACGACCGCCATCCTGGCTACCGGATTCTTCATCACCAGCATAACCCTGGCGGTTATGGCCGGTGGCGACCGCAAGCCGGCATCGATCATGGATCAGCCCGTCAGTGAGGCTCCGGCAGTACCGGAACAGCCGAAAGCCCCGCAGGCCCAATGAACGCTGCCCGAAAACAAAAACAAAAAGCGGAAACGGCAAACATGACCCCAACGACAGACGACAACAAGGTGGCTTCCCAGCCACCTTTTCTTTTGCACTTTTACGACTGCAAAGCATTTCAGCTCTTTCCGTTGCGGCACCTCTTGATATACAGTCTACGTCCATGACGCGGTTTATCTTCATCACTGGCGGTGTGGTCTCCTCCCTCGGAAAAGGTTTGGCATCTGCGGCCCTCGGCGCTGTCTTGCAGGCGCGTGGCTTCAAGGTGCGTTTACGCAAGCTGGACCCCTATATCAACGTCGATCCCGGCACCATGAGCCCCTATCAGCACGGCGAGGTGTTCGTCACCGATGATGGCGCCGAATCGGATCTTGATCTTGGCCATTATGAACGTTTTACCGGCGTCCATGCGCGCCAGTCCGACAATGTGACCACGGGCCGCATCTATTCGGACGTTATTGCCCGCGAGCGGCGTGGCGACTATCTGGGCGCGACCATTCAGGTGATTCCCCACATCACCGACGCGATCAAGACGTTTGTGCTGGCCAATGTCGAGGACGAGGACTTTATCCTGTGCGAGATCGGCGGCACCGTCGGCGATATCGAGGGGCTGCCGTTCTTCGAGGCAATCCGGCAACTGGGCAACGAACTGGGCCGCGACCGCTCGATGTTCATTCACCTAACGTTGCTGCCCTACATCCCGACGGCGGGCGAGTTGAAAACCAAGCCGACCCAGCACTCGGTTAAGGAGCTGCGCGGAGTCGGCATCCAGCCCGACCTGCTGCTGTGCCGGGCCGACCGGATCATTCCCGAAGGCGAGAAGAAAAAGATTGCCCTGTTCTGCAACGTTCGCCCGGAAGCGGTGGTTTCGGCGCTCGATGTGGATAGCATTTACAAAGTGCCGATCAGCTACCATGAACAGGGCCTGGATGAGCAGGTCTGCCGCCATTTCGGCATCGAAACCCCGAAGCCGAACCTGGAACGCTGGGAAAAAATCCTGGAGAGAGTGATCAAGCCTGAAGGCGAGGTCACCATCGCCATCGTCGGCAAGTACACCGGCCTGCTTGATGCCTATAAATCCCTGGCCGAGGCCCTGACCCACGGCGGTATCGCCAACAACGTCAGGGTCATCTTGAACTGGATCGATTCGGAAGTGTTTGAAAGAGAAGACACGGTCAGCCATCTGGATGGCGTCAACGGTATTCTGGTGCCCGGCGGTTTCGGTGAACGTGGCGTCGAAGGCAAGATCGCGGCGGCCACCTTCGCCCGCGAACGCGAAGTGCCCTATTTCGGCATTTGTCTGGGCATGCAGATGGCAGTGGTTGAGGCGGCGCGCAACCTGGCTGGAATCAAAGGCGCCGGATCGACCGAATTTGGCCCTTGCGACGAACCTATCGTCGGCCTGCTGACCGAATGGCAAAAGGACGGCAAGAAGGAAACCCGCGACGAGAACGGCGACAAGGGCGGCACCATGCGGCTTGGCGCTTATGAGGCGCGCCTTCAGGACAACAGCCGAATCCGGCAGATTTACAACACCGACACCATTTTCGAGCGTCACCGCCATCGTTATGAAGTGAATCTCGCCTATGAAAGCCAACTGGCCAAGCACGGCATGGTCTTTTCGGCCCGCTCGCCGGACGGGATATTGCCGGAAATTGTCGAAATTCCCGACCATCCGTGGTTCATCGGCGTGCAGTTCCATCCAGAACTGAAATCCAAGCCGTTTGATCCCCATCCCCTGTTCGGATCGTTCATCGAAGCCGCCGTCACCCAGTCGCGGCTGGTTTAGGAAGCGCGACAATGACAGCCCCCCATCATGTCACCATCGGTTCTGTCAGCTTCGGTAATGATTTACCCCTGGCCCTGATCGCCGGGCCGTGCGCCATGGAAAGCCATGCCCATGCCCTGGAAATGGCCGGGTTGCTCAAGGAAATCGCAGGTAAACTCGGTATCGGCCTGGTTTTTAAAACGTCTTTTGACAAGGCCAACCGGACCAGTGCCGATAGCCCCCGCGGCGTCGGGTTGCAAGATGCCTTGCGGGCCTTCGCCGATATACGGGAAAATCTGGAAATTCCGGTCCTCACCGATGTGCACAGCCCCGAACAATGTGCGGCCCTGGCCGATGCGGAATGCGTCGATGTGCTGCAAATCCCGGCCTTCCTGAGCCGCCAGACCGACTTGCTGGTCGCCGCCGCCAACACAGGATTGGCGATAAACGTCAAGAAAGGTCAGTTCCTGGCCCCGTGGGACATGGTCAACGTGGTCGACAAGCTGAAAAGCACCGGTAATGACCGGATCATGGTGTGCGAACGGGGCGTCAGCTTCGGCTACAACACACTGGTTTCCGATATGCGATCGCTGCCGGTGCTGGCCGCCACCGGTTGCCCGGTGATTTTCGATGTCACCCATTCGGTGCAGCAGCCGGGCGGGCAGGGCGGAACCTCCGGCGGCGAGCGCAAGTTTGCCCCGGTGCTGGCCCGCGCCGCCGTCGCCGTCGGTGTCGCCGGGGTCTTTATCGAGACCCACCAGGACCCGGACAAGGCGTTAAGCGACGGACCAAATATGATACCTGTCAATGAGTTACAGGAACTTATTGAGACTTTGATGGAATTTGACCGGATCGCCAAGGGGCGGCCGGTGACCGTATGATCTGGAGAGATAGAACATGACCGCGATTATCGATATTCACGCCCGCGAAATCCTCGACAGCCGGGGCAACCCCACGGTCGAGGTCGATGTCACCCTGGAGACCGGTGCCAGTGGCCGTGCCGCCGTGCCGTCCGGGGCCTCGACCGGGGCTCACGAGGCGGTGGAACTGCGCGACGGCGACAACAAACGCTATGGCGGCAAGGGCGTGCTGACCGCGTGCCAGTCGGTCAACGGCGA
>JABMOQ010000018.1 GCA_013204045.1 Rhodospirillaceae bacterium
CCAGCTGAGAGATTTATTGCATGTGTTGCGTCGACCGGTTGAGGTGGCAGAAGGAAAGCGGACTCAAAGAAAATAGAATTTCAATCTATTTTTCTGTTGCCGTCGGAGGCCGGATATCGAGAATTGGTGCCGCGTCCAGCTCTCCTACACCCAGCATTCTGGCAACCTCTTTCAATGACTCGAGAATTCTTTTCTGATTTTTTTCGTCATAACCCAGAAATGCTTCAATAAACTCTTCATGCAAAAGCGTCGGCGCTTTTTTTAAAGCCAGTTTTCCGCCAAGAGTCAGGCGGGCATGGACTATCCGGCGGTCCTTTGTGCTTCGGTAACGCTCAATTAATTGACGTTGTTCCAGTCGATCTAAAATTGTCGTGACAGTTGCCTGGCTAAGATTGACTTCTTCGGAAATCCGACCCGTTGTCACCTCACCCAGGCCCTGGATTGATTGCAAAATGAGAACCTGTGGGAGGGTCAATCCGGATTCTTTTGAAACCCTCTTTGATTGAAGGTCCACCGCTCGAATAATTCGGCGAAGGGCGACAAGCACATCATAACACGGGTCACCTGTTTCAAGGCGCTGAAGATAGGGAGCGGTTTGTGCGACATGAAGCTTTTGCGTTTTGGACATGATGAGAATTGTTACACCGAATTATTTTCTTGGCAATCAATTACATATCATAATATTTGACATATAATGATTAGAGTTGTAAATATATTTAATATATATCGAATGCGCCAGTTAAAGGATGGAAAATGAAAAAAATGACTTTGGGGGGAAGAATAGAATCGGCACGAAAGGCCCAAGGTCTTACGGCGGCGCAACTGGCGTCCCGCTTGGGAGTGCTAACCAAAACCATCCGCAATTGGCTATCAGACCGTTCTGAACCTCGTGCAAACAAGCTGGTTACTTTGGCCGGGGTTCTGAACGTTTCGGTGATGTGGCTAATGACCGGCACCGAGTCAGATATGGAAAAAGATATAGCCACATCAGACGAAACAGCCAGTCTCTCGTCCAAGATGGAACGCCTGTTATCCCTACATCAACAGACTTCAGTCTTGATTATGGAAGTTCAGGGAGAGGTTAATCACCTGCAAAATCAGATCGATATGGGTGAAATGGCAATAGCTGAAAACTGGTTGCCAGAAACAAAGTCCAGCAATCCGAAAAGAATATAAAGTCACGTTCCGCTGATTTTAATCTAAGTATATGATTATAGTATATATTTACACCGCCCATCGAGACGCGGGCGGCGCCGTTCATGCTGCATTCATTTGCCATCCTTCATCCTGAGGGCTTCTGAAACATACGGGCAAGTTCCATCGATACCTGACGAAAGAACAGGGCGGGGTGTGGGGTTAGCGGGGCGCAATCCAATGTCTTTCAAAAAAATTTCCGTCATCCTGGGTTCGGCAGTACTGCTGTCTGCGGCCATAATTTTTGGTGCCGGGGCATCGGAACTTACCAACATCGGCACGGTTACGCATGTCTCCTGGCCTGCCTACGGCACGCCGCCGGGAAGTTTCAAACGGGCCAAGAAAATCAGCCAGAAGGTGCTTCGTAACGAGTTGCTGGAAACCGTTGAGAACGGCTCCATCGTCGTTGAACTGGCCGACGACACGGTACTGACCCTGGGCGGGTCTTCGAGTCTGGTGATCGACGATTTCGTTTACGACCCGGGATCGGCAAGCGGTAATGCCAACTACGACCTGATGGTCGGCAGCTTCCGTTTCGTCTCCGGACACATGCCGAAGGAAAATGTCCTCATCAATACGCCGTCGGCAACCATCGGCATCCGCGGCACCGATATCCTCATCAGTATTGACCGTAAGGGAGCGACGCGGCTTGGCGTTATTTCGGGCCGTGCCCTGATAACCTCCCGGCACGATGGGTCGGAACGCATGGTGGTGCCCGGAACCTCGGCTAAAATCGGCAACTCGGGCCCGATCTCGTCATTGAAAACAGGCGTCACCCTGACCGGCGACGACACCCTCGACAACGACATCCCGGAACACATGCAGCGCGACCCGGAAGATGCCGAAGAAGATGCCGAGCAAGACAAAAACTTTCTGCAAAGAGTCCTCCAGCAGGTTTTCAAGACGCCAGACAACAAAGAAGAAGACGAACGCCGTCGCGGCAAAGAAGAAGATAAAAAAAGCGACACATTCAAAATAGCATCGAACAACGAAGGCGAAGATATGGGCTCCGGCGGCGATTCCGATGGCGGCGACTCCGGCACTGGCGACTCCGACGGTGGCGGCGGTGGCGACTCCGACGGTGGCGGTGGCGGCGACTCCGACGGTGGCGGCGGTGGCGACTCCAGCGGTGGTGGCGGCGGCGACTCCGGCGGTGGCGGCGACTCCGACGGTGGCGGCTCGGACGGTGGCGGTTCCGACAAGGATTCCGGACGCGACCATGATTCCGACCACGGCAAGGATGACTGACCCACGCCGGGCCATTGCGCCGGCTTGGCCAACCTGATAGCTTCCGCGCCTCACACCCGGAACAACCCCGTTTTAGGCACGGTCAAAGCACATGAAAATCAATGGAAATGCCATCCGCCCCGGCATGGTGATCGAACACCAGGGCCGCTTGTGGCGGGCGGTCAAGATACAGCACACCCAGCCCGGCAAGGGCGGCGCCTACCTGCAGGTCGAACTGAAAGACCTGCGCAGTGGCTCCAAGCTCAATGAACGCTTCCGTTCGTCGGAAACCGTCGATCGCGCCCACCTGGACCAGAACGAATACCAGTACTTGTTTGCGGACGGCGATATGTTCACCTTCATGAACAACGAAAGTTACGAACAGATCACCCTGGACAAGGATATGATCGGCGAAGACCAGGTTCCGTTCCTTCAGGAAAGCATGATGGTGACCATCGAAAGCCACGAAGACAGCCCTATCGGGGTGCAACTGCCGGACACGGTGGCCCTGGAAGTGACCGAGGCCGACGCCGTGGTCAAGGGACAGACCGCATCATCATCCTTTAAGCCGGCGATGCTGGAAAACGGGGTCAAGACCCTGGTGCCGCCCCACATCGAGGCCGGCACCCGCATTATCGTCAACACCGCCGATGCATCCTACGTCGAACGCGCCAAGGACTGATTATGGCCAACCGCCGTTCCGCCCTGCTTAACGTCATGGTCGCCGCCGCCCAGAAAGCGGCGCGCAAGCTGGTGCGTGATTTCGGCGAAGTCGAAAACCTTCAGGTTTCGCGCAAAGGCCCTGCCGATTTCGTCAGCGCCGCCGACAAAACGGCCGAACAAACCTTGTACCGTGAACTGGCGAAGGCGCGCCCCGGATATAGTTTCCTGATGGAAGAATCCGGTGCCATCGAGGGCAAGGACTCATCCAACTGCTGGGTCATCGACCCCCTCGACGGTACCACGAATTTCCTGCACGGATTGCCCCACTTCGCCATTTCCATTGCCCTCGAGCGTGACGGCGAGCCGTTCGCCGGGGTTATTTACGAGCCGGTCCACGACGAAATGTTCTGGGCCGAAAAAGGCCAGGGCGCTTTTCTGAACGGCAACCGGTTACGGGTTTCCGGACGCGCCAATATGGACGAAGCCCTGTTCGCCACCGGCATTCCGTTCAAGGGGGCGCGCGACCATCCCCAGTTCCTGTCGCAACTGGAAGCGGTTATGGCGGTGTCCGCCGGGGTCCGGCGATTCGGCTCGGCGGCCCTCGATTTGGCCTATATCGCCGCCGGACGCTTCGACGGATTCTGGGAAACCGGCCTCAGCCCCTGGGATCTGGGGGCCGGAATCGTCATCGTTCGCGAAGCTGGCGGCTTCGTCAGCGAAATAAACGGTGGCCCGAAAATGATGGAAAGCGGCTCTATTCTGGCTGCCAACGACAAGTTGCACGGGGCCCTTGGCAAGATTCTCAGGGAATCAGCCAAGAAAACCTCCTAACCCCCCCTCACCTATTTCGGCAACGTATTGACACAAAATGGTAAAATGGTTGTGTGCATGGCAGCCCTTGGGTATCTTTAAGCTAAATTAATAGGCTCGAAATCGCAGACGGAAGTCCAATGAACACTCGCCACAATGTATTTTCATATTTTACGGCTGCCCTGGCCACCCTTATAGGCGGCAGCGCCCTGGCCCAGCAGGATATGTTCGTCGATTACAATCACCCGAACGTCACCATTGACCTGAGCGTTATCGAAGACAGCGGATACCCCACTGTCCAGGGGCCGATGCTGGTTGGCCCGTCGGGCCAGATGCTTTTGGTTCCCGGCGGCAGCGCCCCGGTGTCCACACTGCATGTGGCTCCCGCCGAAGGCGGCACCCTGAAACTTGTGCAACCGGCACCAATCACAAAAGTCGAAAAGGTCAAAGCCCCGGAAATCAAAAAGGCAAAGGCTCCCACCGCACCGACCGCCCCCGAGCCGGCTCCGGTGAAGATGCCGGACGTCGCTGAGGCGCCCAAGTTACTGGAAGCCCCGGCCGCTAAATCCACCCAGCAAGCCGCCACCAGTGCGCCGCCGGCGCCATCCATAGAGCCGGCACCCGAGGTTAATACCGTTGCCGAGCCCAAGGTGGAAATCCCGGTCCAGGCCCCCGAAATCAAGAAACAAACAACCGAGCAGGCGTCATTACCGCCTGCCGGCGGTGGGTTGCAGGTTGGAAACGTGCTCCGCATTACGTTTGCTGCCGACGCCACCAAATTGCCTGCTGCCAATAAAGACGAGCTGACCGCCCTGGCCAAGAAGATGTCTGGCGAGAATAATTTGCGCCTGCAATTGATGGCCTATGCCGGTGGCGAAGGGGTGTCGGCCAGCATGGCCCGAAGAATGTCCCTGTCGAGGGCGTTATCGATTCGCTCTTTCCTGATCGAAAATGGCGTGCGCAGCACCCGCATTGATGTCAGGGCCCTTGGCAACAAAACGAGCGAAGAACCCCTGAACAGGGTCGATCTGAACGTCGCCGAAAGGTGACGCCACTGCCTGTCAGATTCAAGCCTTACCGGAACAGCGTGACCAAACCATGACCAACCCGCGGCGATTTCTGCTTCGAATGATGGTTTTCCTGATTGTGGTGGTGGCCGTCGCCGGCGCTCTTTTCGCCCCCCTGAAAGGGGCGTTCATGACCAACATGCCGCTAAACGGACTGATCGTCGGCGTTCTGCTGCTGGGTATTATTTACAACTTCCGCCAGGTCATCATGCTTTATCCGGAAGTTTTGTGGATCGAACATTTCCACCAAAACAAAGCCGCCATATCACAGCAACCGCTGCCGCGCCTGCTGGCTTCCATGGCGACCCTGTTGGGCGAACGTGACCGCACCCGGCTTAGCCTCTCGACCTTATCCATGCGCTCGTTGCTTGATGGCATCTATTCGCGCCTCGATGAATCGCGCGACCTGTCACGCTACACCATCGGCCTGCTGATCTTCTTGGGGCTCCTTGGTACCTTCTGGGGGCTGCTGCAAACAATCGGCTCGATCGGCAATGTCATCTCGGGGCTGAGCGTCGGCGGTGACATGGCGGTCGTTTTTGGCGACCTGAAAGCCGGGCTCCAGGCGCCCATGGCGGGCATGGGAACGGCTTTCTCGTCGTCCCTGTTCGGACTCGCCGGATCGCTGGTGCTGGGGTTCCTGGATTTACAGGCAGGTCAGGCCCAGAACCGTTTTTACAACGACCTGGAAGAGTGGCTGTCCAGCCTGACCCGGTTGTCGAGCGGTGCCCTGGCCGGTTCAGATGGCGATCAGTCGGTGCCGGCCTATGTGCAGGCCCTTCTGGAGCAGACGGCGGAAAGCCTTGAAACCCTGCAACGGACCCTGGCCCGCGGCGAGGAAAACCGCATTAATGCCAACAATAGCCTGATCCAGCTCGGTGAAAAGATGGGGACGCTGACCGATCACATGCGCACCGAACAGACGCTGATGATGAAACTCGCCGAAAGCCAGTTGGAAATGAAGCCGATTCTGGCGCGCCTGGTCGATGGCGGCACACCCGGCGGCCTGGACGAGCAGACGCGCACCCACATCCGCAATCTGGACGTTCACCTGAGCCGTCTGAGCGAAGAACTTGCCTCGGGCCGGGAAGACCTGATCCAGCAAATGCGCAGTGAAATTAAACTCCTCGCCCGAACCATCGCCGTCAGCAAGGATAGTGCCGAGCAATAGCCGGCAGCAATAATCATGGCCAGCCTCGCCCGCCGTTCACACCGCAGCACCAATATCTGGCCCGGCTTTGTCGATGCCCTGGCGACTCTGCTGATGGTCATTATCTTCCTGCTGATGATTTTCGTATTGGCCCAGTTCCTGCTGGGTGAAGCGATAACGGGCCGGGATGTGGCTTTAAGAAAACTTCAAAACCAGATTGGGGAAATGGGCGAGTTGCTGTCCCTGGAAAGAAAATCCAATGCCGAAATGCGTTTCAACATTACGCAGCTTTCAGACGAACTTCAGGCTTCTGTTGTAACCCGCGACAACCTTAAATCATCGCTGTCGCTGATGGCGCAAAGAAGCCAGTCCGCCGAAGACAGGGCCCAGGATTTGACTATCAAGTTAAATGACGCCTTTAAATCCATCGATGCCGACAAGGCGACCATTGAAGCGAAAGTCGCCGAGTTGGTGGCCCTGGGCAGCGACATTGCGGCACTCAAGGCATTGCGCGACGATCTGGAAAAAGAGTTGTCCGGCAAGGTCGCGGAAGTTGACAAGGAAAAAAATATTTCCGAAAGCGCCCTCGCCCAGGTCGCCCTGGTCAACCGGCAGATGGCGGCACTTCGCGAGCAACTGGGGCGGCTGGAAGACTCACTTGAGGAATCCGAACGCAAGGCCGCCGAACAAGGCGTGCAGATTTCGACCCTCGGCAAGCGACTCAATTCGGCGCTGGCCTCCAAGGTGCAGGAGTTGTCCCGCTATCGTTCTGAATTTTTTGGCCGCCTGCGGGAAGTTCTTGGCCGCCAACAGGGGGTGCGTATCGTCGGCGACCGTTTCGTGTTCCAGTCCGAGGTATTGTTCGAATCGGGATCGGCGGAGCTTGGCGAGGAAGGAAAAAAACAGATTGAAAAACTGGCCCGCACCCTGGCTGAAATCGCGCCGCAAATTCCCGAAGACATCGACTGGATTCTTCGGGTTGATGGCCATACGGATGATGTCCCCATATCAAACTGGAAATTCCCTTCAAACTGGGAATTGTCGGCCGGGCGCGCCATTTCGGTGATAAGGTTCCTGAAGGACGCTGGCATTCCCGCCGCCCGCCTGGCCGCAACCGGCTTCGGTGAATACCAGCCTATTGATCCGGCAAAGGACGAAATCGCCCACCGCCGCAACCGACGCATCGAGTTGAAACTGACGCAAAGATGAGTACCTAGAGCCCCGATGCATATTCTGTTCCTTATCGTTTTCATCGATCTGGTCGGCTTCGGTATCATCATCCCGCTGCTGCCGTTTTTTGCCGAGCATTTTCAAGCCAGCCCGGCGACCGTCGGATTGGTCATGGCAACCTATTCCCTGGCCCAGTTTATCGCAGCCCCTTTCTGGGGCCGGACCAGCGACCGCATCGGTCGCAGGCCGGTATTGTTGATGACCCTGGGCGGGGCCGCCGCTTCCTACGTCCTGCTCGGGTTCGCCGACAGCCTGTGGCTGCTGATTGTGGCCCGCGCCCTCGGCGGCTTCATGGCCGGCAACATTTCCACCGCCTTCGCCTATGTGGCCGATATCACCACACCGGAAAACAGGGCCAAGGGTATGGGCATCGTCGGCGCCGCCTTCGGGCTTGGCTTTATCGCAGGCCCCGCCATCGGCGGCATCCTGGCAGGTCCCGATCCGCTCACCGCCAACTTTCAACTCCCTGCCCTGGCCGCCGCCGGGCTCTCCCTTGTCGCCCTGATCATGGCTTTCTTCGTGCTCAAGGAATCCCTGCCCGATGACGTCAGAAAGACCCTGGCCGCCAAGCCGCCGGAAAAGCGCATGGCGCAATTCCGCGACGCCCTCGGCAAGCCAAACGTCGGGCTTCTGATCGGGCTTTCGTTTGTTGCCACCTTCGTTTTTGCGGGCATGGAAACCACCTTCGCCATGTGGTCGGAAAGGCGATTCGGATGGGGGCCGCAACAGAACGGCTATCTGTTCGCTTTCGTCGGTATTCTGGCGGCCACCATACAAGGGGGACTCATCGGCAGGCTGGCCAAGAAATTTGGCGAGGCCCGGCTCATCGTCCAGGGGGCTGCGGCATTGGCCATCGGTATGCTGATGATCCCGTTCTCCGACACCCTGCCCATGCTGCTGGCCGCCATGGTTATCGTCGCCTATGGGTTTTCAATCATCACACCATCCCTGAACAGTCTGATCTCATTACAGGTCGGGCGCGAGGAACAGGGTGGCATTATGGGAGTCAGTCGATCAGCAACGACCATGGCCCGGGTCATCGGGCCGGCCTGGGCCGGGATGCTGTTCTCCGTGCTCGGTATGGACTGGCCCTATTTCGGTGGCGCCCTGCTGATGATGGGGGTCGTCTATTTCGGCATCCGAAGGTTGAAAAATGCCCCCCCTAGCCGAGCGATACCCTGATCCCCGTCGCCTGCTCCAGCTCCCCTGACAGCATAGGGGCGAGAAGTTCATCGCCGCGGCTCGATACCCAGCCCCCCCCCTGTTCCCGGTAATCGAAGTGGGTCGCCCCGCTGACCGGTGACGACATCCAGATTTGCTGGCTCGGCGCGTGTTTGTTGAGCACGTATTGGCCCCCACCCGCCAGTTCGATGGTCAAAATCCCCTGCTCAAGGTCCACATCCAGCTGCTCGCCTAAGGTCCCGTCGATGGCCTCCATGAAGGCTTCCAGGGTGCTCCCGGCAAGGGTCTCAAAAGTACTAGAATCAAGGTTCATAAGGCGCTCCGTCGGAATTTGCAGGACCGGGATACTGGTATCGACAAGATAGTAAAAATGATATTTTGGTAACCCTGCCGTTCAGGTCAGGTTAATCTATTCGCTGTTAAGGTGATTCGCTTAATTAAGAAAAAAAGTGTTTGTTTATACCGTTTCCAGACTACAATAAGCCCTTGAATACACTAGTTTGCAAGAGTATATAGGGCGGCTTGTTTTCAGGAGTTAAAAGTGTGAAAAAAGATATACATCCCGACTATCACGACATCACCGTCCAGATGACCGATGGCAGCACATTTGCGACGCGTTCCACATGGGGCAGCGCCGGTGACACCATCAAACTGGACATCGATCCGAAAACCCATCCGGCGTGGACGGGCGTGCACCGTTTGCTTGACAGTGGCGGTCAGTTAGCCAAATTCAACAAGCGTTTCAAGGATTTCGGCCTTAAGAATGAGTAGGCTGGCGGAAGTGTTTTTCGTTTAACAGAACTGCCCTCGGGGGGGCCGCGAAGCCAATGGCATCTGAAAACAAGCATTACGAAGTCATGGTAAAGCAGGGGGGCCGCTGGGAAATCCACGCCCGCCACGATGCTAACGGAAAAGAAGCGGCCATTAACGAGGCCAAGATACTCGACGGCCAGAAACATGTGGAGGCCGTCAAAGTTATTCAGGAGGTCTATGACCCCGAGGACGGCACCTCCAGAGAATTCAACGTCTATACGCCGGGTCAGTCCCAGGGCGCCAAGCGCAAGATGCCCCCGCCTGGGGCCGCCAAGGCGCACAGCGCCAAAAAAGAAGATCATGTGGATCTTGACCTGTCCAAGCTCAAAATCCCTAAGAAACGGCGTTCTTTTTCAAGTTTGATCCTGCGCATGATCGGCATCGCGGCGTTCAGCGCCGTTGTCGCTGCAATGTTCACGTTTTTTGCGGCCATGGTCCTTGAGGACTCGGGCCTGAAAGGCAATGCCCAGCTGAACATGCTCATCATCGTCGGCCTGGTCTCCTTCGTCATCGCTGCCATACCTATGGCCATCGTCTTCCTGGGCGAAGAAAAATAAAGAATAACGGTCCTGCCTGTCAGGAATCACCCGTATATGCTGTTTTCTTTCATTAATATCCCAATCAAGGCATTTCATCCGGGGGCCATGATAGAATATAGTCTTCGGGAGATATCCCTTGGAAAAGGGTGCACCGTCGTCAGGGTAATCATTTGAGAACACTCTAGGAAAAATACTTTTTTTCCGCCGTGGGGTCGGCATGTCGCAGCAAGTTACATATGAAGTCCACGTCAAGCAGAGCGGTCGCTGGGAAATAGAAGCCCGGCACGAAGCCGACGGCAAGGATGTGGCGATCGAAGAGGCCAAGGAACTTGATGCGCAAAAGCAAGTCGAGGAGGTCAAGGTCGTCCGCGAACTGTATGACCTGGATACCGGCAATACGCGGGAATACGTTATCTACAAAACCCCCGGCGCATCGGCCAGGCAAGCTGCAGAAGCCAAGCATACCTCCGAACCTGCGGATAGGCGGGGCTATTCAGGATCTAATTATTCCCATGATCGAGTCCGACCGACGACTAGTCGCCGGCCCATCGGCAGACCTGCCGTCAAAAAGAAAACCACTTTCGTCGGCTTCATCGTCAAGGTTCTGCTAGTCATCCTGGCCAGCATAACCCTTGCCGGCCTTATGTCTGGTGGCGTGGTGACGTACCTGCGCGATACCTCGCTTAGCAGCAATGTCCAGTCGAATATCTTTTTCGCCGTATTTGTCATTTTCTTCCTGGTCACCGCAATCGGCCTGTCCATGAGCTTCCTCAGGAAGGAAGAACTAAAGGAATCTGATCTCCATCTTCCGACGATAAGACCAATGGCTCGTCGCCCGGCGGCGCCACCTAAACCTAGAAAAAAAATGCCGGAAAAGAAGAAGCCGGAAAAGAAAAAAGAGAAAAAGAAAGCACCGGAAGATACGGAAGAAGAAGAAGAAGAAGATCTGCGCGCCTATGCACGTAAGCAGGCCGAAGAACTGGACTTGCTGGATATTGCCGATGACATCCTCGAAGAAGAGCCCGAAGAGGAACCCGAAGACGAACCCGTTCCCGATGAAGAAGCTGACGATGAGCCAGAAGAATTATCGGAAATAGATGATGCCCCCTTGTCACCCCATGCCGAGAAACAGCGTGTCTATCTGATGCAGTTTCTGAGCAGCGGTCTTGGGAAAATGAATGCCGAAATGACCAAGCTCGACAGCTTTAACAAATTTGGCCTTAACCTGTATCTGGCTGGTGCCTGCGAAATCATGGGCCAGCAAAGAAACCTGGACAATATGTCATCCGCAAAAATTCTGGCCGAAACAGTTTCCCTGATGGGCTTTAAACCCGACGATGCGAAAAACTTTGCCGGTAAGTACGAAGATTACCTGCTCGCCGATTCCCGCTATATGCAGATGTTCCAGGCTGGCCGCAACGCCATGAGCTCTACCCTCGAAGGCACGCCCGATGCGGATAAGTATCTGGAAGAATCGCTGACCGAATGGAACAAGCCCAAGCAGAAGGAAGACAACACCGGCCCGGTAACCGTCCTGTTCACCGATATTGCAGGCTCGACGGCAATGACCCAAACCCTTGGCGATGCCGTCGCCCAGCAGATTGTTCGCGCCCACAACCGCGTCGTTCGCGAAGCCCTGACCGATTGCAGCGGCAAGGAAATCAAGCATACGGGCGACGGCATTATGGCGTCATTCTCGACCACGTCGAACGGTGTTGAGGGCGCCATACTAATGCAGAAAGGGGTCGCCAAGCATAACGAGAACAATCCCGACCTGCCGCTCAAGATCAAGATCGGCATCAACGCGGGCGAGCCTATTTCCGAAGACAACGACCTGTTCGGCTCGACCGTTCAGATGGCGGCGCGCATCGTCGACAAGGCCAAGGCGAACGAGATATTCGTATCCGAGATCGTGCGTGGTATCTGCGTCGGCAAGCAGATCAAGTTCAAAAACCGTGGCCCCTATGAAATGAAGGGCTTCGACGACCCGCCTATTCTTTATGAAGTTGAGTGGGAAGAATAAGAGTCGGCCCACTCAACTTCTTTTGCCCCTGCCGGGCACTTGATTTCACAAACCCATCTCCATATATCAACACAGATGATCGGCGCCTTTTTAAAGGGCCTGTCATTTCAATAAGTTAGGGGTCTGGCCATGGTGGCAGGCCCCGCCAGCCCATGTCGCTCAAAGGAGAATATGGCTATGCCTACCATCGACTTTACCCCCCTTCACCGTTTCGCCGTCGGTTTCGACCGCATGCAACGTCAACTGGACAGTGCCCAGCGTATGGACGAAACCGCCCAGTCCTACCCGCCCTATAACATCGAGGCCCGGGGCGATGACGATTACCGCATTACCATGGCGGTTGCTGGCTTCGCCGAAGACCAGCTTGACGTCACCGTCAAGGAAGACACCTTGTACATTTCCGGAAAGTCCGAATCCCCCGATCAGGAAACAAGCTATCTGCACCGGGGCATTGCCGGGCGTTCCTTCGAGCGCCGCTTCGAACTTGCCGACCACATACAGGTCACCAGTGCCGGGCTCGAAAACGGCATCCTGCACATCGATCTGAAGCGCCTCGTGCCGGAAGAGAAAAAGCCCCGCCAGATCAAGATTGAGGGCGGCAAGCAAACCAAGGCCATCGCCGACAAGGCGGCCTGACCCCCCCTCCCCCTTTTCCATCATGGGGCATGTGTGTATACTCGCCGTATGGTTGGGAAAGGGGGATTCTTGATGAATAAAAACGTCGGTAAAATAGACAAGATCTTCCGCGTTATTGCCGGATTGGGGATTCTCGGCCTGTTTTTCGTACTGGAAGGCAACATGCGCTATTGGGCGCTGGTCGGCCTGATGCCCCTTGGCACGGCCCTTATCGGCTGGTGCCCACCCTATGCATTACTTGGCATCAATACAGGTGGCAAAAGCCGGGACTGAGCTAATATGCTTTTAAAAGCCGTCAAATTCTGCGTCAAGCTATTGCCGGCGGCGATCATCTTCATGCTGTTCTTTTCGCTTGAAGGAAATTTGCGCTGGCTTGCCTTGCTTGGCTTCATCCCCCTGATCCTCGCCTTCTGCAAGGGCTGCACCGCGTGCATGATCGGCTCGGAAGACTGCAAAGAGGACGCGCCGGCCCCGGATATCAAGACCGTAGAATAAGCCGTAAATCCGGGCGCAAAAAAGGGCCGCCTTCCTAGCGACCCGTTTTTTATGCCTCACCCTGTCAAACTCGCCATATCTTTTTTGCTATTGGCTTACCGGGACTTTACCCATTGCCGATGCCGAGGGTCAAGGTTGATTGTGACCAAATGCCGAACAATGTGCGTGCCAATCATAAGCCTCACTGGAACCCTTTTCATAAATCCCCCAAAAACCAAAAAAGACCGCCCCTTAAATAAATAAGGGGCGGCGAGTTTAACAGGGAGGCGTCGGGTAGGATGCGTTAGGTACGGCCATTGAAAGGCCTGCATCCAACCGACCCTAAATCATAGAATACGTTCCGTTAACGCAACATTAACGCTAATCAATAATTACACTAAATTATTGTTTTTAAATGGTTATTTATTTTTTAAAAATGTCTTCGGCGGTCCCGTGGGCCGCTTCCTTGGCCTTTATGGCGGCCCGGGCGCGCCCGATTTCTGCTTCCAGCTCAACGATATAGTCCTTCAGGGCCTCGATCGACATGACCTCAAGGTCTTTGCGTTCGGCCTTTTTCTTTTCCGGCTCCAGATCATCGGTGTCCATAAAATTGTTCCCTAATTATCGCTTCTGGCTTGTGTCCTTTTCAGCAACATACTAGACCGGGCCTTGGGTTTAAAGATGGAGCTTAAGCAATGTCCGTAGCGATTCCCGAAACCATGGCCTGCGTTGAAATCACCGAGGGCGGCGGCCTCTGCATCGCCACCCGCCCGGTCCCCAAACCGGCAGACGGGGAAGTCCTGGTCCGGGTCGCCGCCGCCGGCATCAACCGCCCCGACATCCTGCAAAGACAGGGGGCCTACCCAGCCCCGCCCGGCGCCTCTGATATTCCGGGGCTGGAGATTGCCGGCACCGTGGTTATGGGCTCGGGTGCCCTCAAGCAAGGGGCCGAGGTCTGCGCCCTGGTCACCGGCGGCGGCTATGCGGAATACTGCACGGCCCCGGTGCCCCAGTGCCTGGATATCCCGAAAACCCTTGAAATGGACGAGGCGGCGGCCCTGCCTGAGACCTTTTTCACGGTGTGGTCCAACGTTTTCGAGCGGGCCGCCCTGCAACCCGGCGAATCCCTGCTGATTCACGGCGGCTCCAGCGGCATCGGCACGGCCGCCATCCAGATCGCCCATGCCCTCGGCAGCCCGGTCATGGTGACCGCCGGCAGCGACGATAAATGCGGCGCCTGCGAGGTGCTGGGCGCCGATCTGGCGGTCAACTACCGGACCGATGACTTCGTCGCGGCGGCCAAGGATTTCACCGATGGCCGCGGGGTCGATGTCATCCTCGATATGGTCGGCGGTGATTACGTGGCCCGCAACATCAAGGCCCTGGCCATGGACGGGCGGCTAGTCAATATCGCCTTCCTCTCCGGCTCCAGGGTCGAAATCGACATGATGCCGGTGATGCTGAAGCGCCTGACCCTGAGCGGATCGACCCTGCGGGCGCGCTCCGTCGACTTCAAGGCGGCGATCGCCAAATCCTTGAAAAAGCGGGTCTGGCCGCTGATCGAGGACGGTCAGATTACGCCCTTTATCCACGCCACATTCCCGCTGGCCGAGGCGGCCCAGGCCCATGCCCTGATGGAAAGCTCCGAACATATCGGCAAAATCGTGCTAATCACCTGAAAAACCCCCGAGAAATGGTTTACGGGAGGGCAAAAATGCACTAAATGTCTGCCTGCAATGGTCCATAGGGCTATTGACCCCATTTACCCAGACATTCTGATAACAGGACAACAAGTTAATGACGCATCCCCTGATGCCCAAGGCCACTGCCGTTTGGCTGGTCGAAAACACCGCCCTCACCTTCGATCAGATCGCTGATTTCTGCGGTTTGCACGCCCTTGAGGTACAGGCCATCGCCGACGAAGAGGTGGCCATCGGCATGCAGGGTCTGGACCCGATCGCCGCCGGCGAGTTGACGGTCGAGGAAATTGATCGCTGCCTCGCCGATTCTGGTGGCCGTCTGGTGCGGGCCAAGGTCAGGACCCCGGTCGCCAAGCAAAAGGGCGCCCGCTATACCCCGGTCTCGAAACGCCAGGACCGGCCCGACGCCATCGCCTGGCTGCTCAAGAATTACCCGGACCTGGGCGACGCCCAGATTTCCAAGCTGATCGGCACCACCAAGCCGACGATCAATTCAATCCGGGATCGCAGCCACTGGAACATGCCCAACATCAAGGCGCAAAACCCGGTTAACCTGGGCCTGTGCAGCAGCGAGAATCTGGAAAAGGCCGTCGGTTTGGCCCAGCGCCGGATCGCCAACGCCGCCAAGCGCGTCGCCAAGAAAAAACGTCAGGCGGCGACGGAAAAAGCCGTCGACGCGGAACTGGCCGGCGAAGAAGCCCCCGTGGCCCTGCTGCCGGCATCGGCCGAGCCTGAATTGCTGCCAGCGCCGGCGGCAGAAAATGCGCCGGAGCCCATCGCCCTGCCCGATCAGGAAGCCAGCCATCAGCCCATCCAGATGCCGGCCGCCAAACCGGAAGACGACAAGGCCTAGTCCGCCACCGCCACCGTGTAGCCCAGGGCCAAACGGCCACCGTCGGCGTAGATGGTCTGGCCGGTGATGTAGCTCGACTCATCGGACGCCAGAAACACCGCCACCGAGGCCATTTCTTCGGGCTCGCCGCAGCGCCCCATGGGGGTGCGCGATAAAATCATCTTGCGCGCCGCCTCGTCGGCCATGACCTTTTTCGCCATGTCGGTCAAAATCGTGCCCGGCCCGATGGCGTTGACGCGGATGTTCTTGTCGGCCAGCGATAGCGCCATGACCTTGGTCAGCTGATTGACGCCGCCCTTGCAGATCACATAGGGGCTGGCTTTCGGAATCGCCGTCACCGCGTTGATCGACGACATGTTGATGATGACGCCGCCGCCGTGGGCCGCCATGTGCCGACCCGCCGCCTGCCCTGTCAGGAAAAACCCCTTCAGGTTGATGGCCAGGGTGGTGTCCAGCTCTTCTTCGGTAATATCCAGGAAATCGCCGGTGAATAAAACCGCGGCGTTGGACAGCATGATGTCCAGGCCGCCGAAATGTTTGACCGTTTCGGCAATCAGGCCATCCACGTCGGCCTTTCTGGACACATCGCAGTGCAGGTAATGGGCTTCGCCACCGCCGCCCCGAATGCTTTCCGCCGCCGCCGCGCCGACTGCGTCATTGACGTCGGAAATCACCACCCGCGCCCCTTCATTTGCAAACGCCCGGGCGCAGGCCAGCCCGATTCCTTGCGCCGCCCCGGTGACGACGGCGGTCTTGTTTTTTAATCTCATATTATTTCCGCGCCCCGGCCAGGCCGAGTCCTTCTAAAGCTGTTTCAATTTCACCGAGGATCGCCGGATCGTCGATGGTCGCCGGCACTTTGTATTCCTCGTTATCGGCAATTTTTTGCATGGTGCCGCGCAGAATTTTGCCGGACCGGGTTTTCGGCAGCCGCGCCACCACGGCGGCCATCTTGAAGGCGGCGACCGGGCCGATCTTGTCGCGCACCATCTGCACCACTTCCCGGACGATGTCGGCGTGGTCGCGGTCTACCCCGGCCTTCAGCACCATGAAGCCGACCGGCAACTGGCCCTTTAAATCGTCGGCGACGCCAAGCACCGCACATTCGGCGACGTCCGGGTGGGCCGACAGCACTTCTTCCATGCCGCCGGTGGACAGGCGATGGCCGGCGACGTTGATGATGTCGTCGGTGCGGGCCATGATGTAGAGGTAGCCTTCGTCGTCGATGTATCCGGCGTCGGCGGTTTTATAAAAACCGGGAAATTCTTCCAGATAGGCTTTGATGTAACGCGCGTCGGCGTTCCACAG